>CAYNQH010000137.1:0-4021 GCA_964399255.1 uncultured Methanosarcinales archaeon
GCCGATAGAATATATGATAGTCGACGTCCTATTCCCAAGGAGCTGAGTCAGTAATCCTGAGAAGCTTGCGGATGAAGCTATAGATCTGGTCAGGAAACATACGCCAGGAGTATACATCTTCGGTTACGCAGAAAATCCTGAAACAATAAGGTCTAAGGGGATCGTGAAGGTAATAAGCAAAGATAAGCCTATAGCGCAGCTTGCCTGCGATATAATAAATCATGCAGAGATCCCAAAAGTCAAGGTTCTGATAGTTGAAGATCTCGCCAAGGGCATAGATATATTAAAAAATGCCTTGATGGAAGTTTTCCCAAAGCACCTTCCGGTGTTCACAGAGCAGAACATAGACCTGGCTACCAGCTATGAAGATGCAAAAAAGCTGATAAAGAGGCAATACTATGATGTTGTTCTGCTTGACCATAATATGCCCAGGAAAGAGCCGGTTGTAGCTATCCCCCAGGATACAAGGGAGTATTTCAGCCAATGCGAAGATATAGGGTACACCTTGATCCCAATGATAAGGGAAGAAAACCCAGCAGGTATAGTCATAATAGGAACGACCTCTTACAGCCCAGAGCATGTCAAGGATTTCCCTCAGCCAGATGCAAGCATCATGAAGAAGCAAGGCTATGCAGCGAAACAGCTGGAAGCGGTTATGGAAGACCTTATGAATCAGCAGATGTAGTTTTAACAAGATTTAAATACTAAAAATACCTAGAATCCTTTATGCCAAAGAAGAGAGCTCCTGTATACCTATGGACCGGCAATGGCTGGGGTAAATCAACTTCTGCATTCGGGGCAGCCCTGCGAAGCTTAGGCCATGGCTATGATGTCTCTATCATACAGTTCATGAAAGGAAGAAAAGGCCAGATCGGAGAGTACAGGATAAGGAAAAAACTCGGGATGAAGTTTCGCCTTGAACAGTTCGGAAGATCAGGATGGGTCAACCTTAACCAGCCGAGCAAGACAGATATAGAGATTGCAAAAAAAGGTCTCAAAGCTGCCAAAAAAGCTGCAGATGAAAAGCCTTTCCTGATTATACTTGATGAGATAAACCTGGCAGTCTCTATAGGGCTTCTTGACATTAAAGAGGTCATCGATCTCTTAGACAGCATCGATCCAGGCACCCATGTATACCTTACAGGGAGAGACGCGCCTAAATCTCTGATAGACAGGGCAGACTATGTAAATGAGATCAGGATGGTCAAAGGACCTAAGAAGCTGAAGGGCGAGAAGGGGATTGATTATTAAAAAGATCGATTATCAAAAAAGATTTATGAAATTCATATTTATCAGATATTTTTCTTGCAGATACTGCCAAGAGGGCAGCCTTCGCATATAGGTTTTGTCCTGCAATGCTGTTTTGCCAGCTCCACTATCAGAGCATGATACTCCTTGAACATTTTTGTATCTTTCTTGAGTGATCTATGGAACAGTTCCTGGAATGAACCATAGCTTTCTTCTTTACCTATCAATCCCACTCTGCTGAAGATCCTTTTTGTATACGCATCAACGACAAAAGTAGGGATATCAAAGGCATAGAGCAGGATGGAGTCTGCAGTCTCTGGGCCTATCCCTTTTACAGAAAGGAGGTCATCGCGGGAAGGGATAGTCTTTTCTTTGAAATTATCTAAGAAATATTTAGCAGCTATCTTCAGCCTTTCTGATTTCTGGTTGTAATATCCTGCAGGCCGTATCAGCTCCCCTATCTTTCCAGCATCAGCCTTACTTATCTTCTCTATGCTTATCGCCTTCGCCTTATTAAGGTTCTCGATGGCCTTCTCAACATTTGTCCAGGCAGTGTTCTGGGTCAGCATAGCCCCAACAATTATCTCCCATCTGTCATGACTGTTGCTCGGAGGGCCGGAGTGATGCTTTGTCTGGAGCCTGCCTTTAGAAAGAGGCCACCATCCCTGAGGGCCGTAAGCCTTGTAAAGCTCCTGGTAGATATTTTTTATTCTGTCCATATATTCTTCTCGCAGCCCAGTATATCCAGTTCTCTGCCGGGAGTTGATCATCAAGAAAAAAAGTATGCTTATAGCCCCTGCCTGAAAGAATAGGCATTCGTTTTCTTGACAGGCACATCAGATAAGACCTTATATCAGCTTACACCTATAAGCCTTATCGTGTTAGCGCCTCTCTTAAGATAGTTCTTGGGTATCACAACTTCCTTGCTGTTTATATTAACCACCAATTCAGTGATCTTATTGTTATTGGCATATACTATCAAGGTGTCGTCTGTCCTCTCACCTTTGAACTGGAGAAGGAGATCGTACTTGATGTCTTCTGCGCTTAGGTCGAATGTATAATCTGCATAGTTCTTTATCTTGACATCTCCAAGGCTCTTTAGCTGTACATTTTGGGTATCAGCAACAGTGACAAAGTAGAAATCTGCAAGAGGGTTCATAGAGAATGTCTGGTTGGTGTACTTTGTCTCTATATTTATCCCGAACACCCTATACCTCGCGGTGACATCAGACACTATAGACAGTGTATTGTTCTCTTTCAGGTATCTTTTATCCAGGCTTACTATAAGTTTCTGGTTGCAGCCTGGGATCTGGTTATAGATCTTCTGGCCGTTCAGATATACTATGATCTCCTTAGGATTAGCGCTGCATTGAGGGGTGAGGGTAAGATCAGCAGAAAGTATGCTGCTCAGCTGGGCAGAAGAGTACTTGAATGCAAAATTATGCTTGTCCCCTTCTAAGTTCTCTTTCTTGTAGAGTATCGCTCCCAAAAGGCCTATATCTACAGGGTCCTGACCAAAATCTTTGCACTTCACGCATCTCTCGCATGTAGGGCAGGTCTTGCACTTCACGCACTCATCGCATCGAGGGCATTCCTCAGTAGTTGCCTCAGGGCATTCTTTCTCTTCGCATGCTGGGCACTGCTCTGTCTCGTTGATGCAGAGCTCTTTTAGCGCATTATCTTTGACAGAATCAACTGCATTGCCTGTTATGTCTGTTATGTCAGAAGCATCTCCTTTTCCGCAGCCGGATATTAGCAGGAGAGAGGCAAGACTGATTATGATCAAGGACAATAAGATGAGCCTATTATCATTTTCCATTTCTACCACCTTAAGGATAATTGAGAAGAGGAATATATAAACTTTATCTTTTTCAGCCTTTTCTTACAAGGTGATAGACCAGCATGACCCCTCCAAGAGTGATAGCTGCATCAGCTATGTTAAAGCTAGGCCAGAAAGAGAGTCTTATATAATCTATAACATATCCTAAAGTCAGCCTGTCTGCAAGATTTGATATGGTGCCCCCAAGCAGCAATGAAATTGAGCATTGGAGATAGGCAGAGTCTGCTTCTTTGTAATAATAAACCATCAGGCATATCGCTATAAAGCTTACGAATACAAGGATTATCCTCTGCCCCTGCATGATCCCAAAACCTGCCCCGAAGTTATGGCTGATCGCTATCTGGAAAAAGTCCCCTATGATACTTTTAGATGTCCCTGATCTGACCAGAAGGTATTTTACTATAAAATCAAGGAAGACTACTGCTGCGAGGATAAAAGAGAATATCTTAAGTTTTCTGCTCACCATGTGCCTGTCTTCCTTTCTGACCTTGCCATATCCTCAAGATGGACAAGACGCTGGTTCATGCTCTCAAGCTGCGCCCTTATAAGGTCGAGTTTTGTAGAGATGACCTCCAGATCCTTGCTTATTCCATCATTCTGAGGGACATAAGGTGAAGGGGAAGGAGGAGGCATAGACATGGGCGGCACTGTAGGCCTTATGTTTGGAGCAGGACTATGAGCAGGAGAAGGACTGTCAAAACCAAGATCTTCCTGAGAATTTCCAGGCGCCGAACCTATCCCTGCATTGCCTCCAAGACCTCGGGAATTATCCGCTCCTGGAAGAGGGCCTAAGCCTGCAAACGGATCGTCTCCGCCTAAGGGAGATCCTAAAGGAGACCCTGAAGGAACACCAGTCTTGCCGGGTCCTGAACCAAAATCAGGTCCGGAAAAATCATCAAAGTCCTCTTCTTTCTTCCAAAATTTAAGTCTTTC
>CAYNQH010000138.1:0-3978 GCA_964399255.1 uncultured Methanosarcinales archaeon
TCATATTGCCCTCCACCTACTATTTCAAGTATCTTCTGATTTCTTACCGCTCTACTTTCGATATTACCCTTCAACAAACCTTATCCCTATCTTCCCGCACATCGCAGGATAATTTTCCTTTATCCAGGTGTTGAGGCTCCTGTTATACTGGTCGACAAAATGTATCTTGTCCATGACGCTAAGGAGCACAGATTCTCTCTCTTCATCTGTCATCACCCTGAAGAATTCCTTGAATATGTCCTCATGATGCTCATATGCCTTGAAGTAATCTTCTGGGTCTGATTTTGCAAGTATCTCGTAGACCATCTTATGATGTATCCTTGGATCTATAAGTTTCATCCTGAGCTCTGGGTCAAGGCTCTTGAAATATTCTGGGACAGAAACTTCAGGGTCCTGCAGGTCTTCGAGGACTTTCCTGACAGCATTGTACTCTGGCGATTCTTTCTTTGCCTCAAAGGCTTCTGTATCCTTCAGATATTCCACGAATGTAGCGAAATCCTCAGGATCCTTACCTTCCTTATGGAAAGTCTGTTCTGCCAGCTCGACAAGGTGATCCCTCACCGTGCCTATATCGAAGATTATCATGTCAGAATCGTAAAGTGCATCAAGCAGAGCAGCCTTGTCGTATCCGTTGACCAGCCTTAGGCTCTCATTCTCGAAAGGCTGCAGCTCATTCTTGCTGTCAAAATATATTATGACTGTCTTGCCGTCCTGGAAGCAGTACATCTGCTTTGATCCTATGTCCGCTACAAAAAGGTCCATATCTATCTTTACAGGGAACACTTCAGGGGTCATTATCCTGTTCAGGTTCTTGTACTTATCATACAAGGGTTTCACAAGGGATTCCATCCTTTGCCTTACCTTTGATTTCATGATGTTGTTAGGGTCTTTGTCTACGATGCTGTCTATAATCTTCTTGACCCTTCTTATCCTTTTCACTTCCTTCTCAGGGGTGTCGAGAGTTACATCTACTGTGAACCTTCTCTCCCCTTTCTTTATAACATCCATTATGTTATGGTTTATGCTGCCTACCAAGGCCTCATGAGGCGTGAAGCTCTGTACTATGGGTTCAGCCCTCTCAAAGACCATCTTCAGGATCTGGTCAAGATAGGAATGGTTCTCCCTGACCAGATCGCAACGCTTCTGCTCAGGAGCGATTATGACAATATTGTTGCCGAGATAATCTATTCCTAGCTCTCTTGCAACATGGGGGGAATAGCCTTCTCTTGATATCTCTATTATCTTTGCAGGGTCTACCTCTATCCCGAATGTTCCGTAAGCCCTTGCTACATCCCTTGCCTGCTCATCATTCAACTTAAGGAGTTTAGGCCTTGCTTTTGTCAGCATCTCCTTAGGGTCTACCCTTTTCTCTCTGCGTTTGTACCATTGGCTTTTCTTGAATTTCCTGACCATCTCGGATAGGGGGTTAGCTTCCCTGATCCTTTTCTCAGGCTTATCTGTCTGTCCTACCTTGAGATGCACGGTCTCTTGCAGGGCTTCCTTTCTCCTGCTGATCATGGATGATAATAGGTCAGGTAAGGTGCTTTGCGATCCTGGATATTCTGGTCGTTGAGAGATACCTTCCTCAGCTTGATCTTCAGCTTCTTCTCTCTGGCTGTTCTCATAAATTTTATCTTCTCCGCCATTTTTGTTTGTTTGTTTTAGATCTGCATCCTGGCTTGGCTGGGATGGAGCCTGCATCTTCTTCATCATCCTGGACAGGGGGGAGCTATCTTCATAGGCAAGCCTATCCTGGTCTCCTTCTTGGCTTCCTTCAGGGCTTTCTCCCCTGGCTTGCCTTCTTTTCTTCTCCAATAGTTCCTTTATCCTGTCGCTCATTTTTATAATGATATATTTATGATGATTCTATCTCTTCCAAAATTTCCATCTTCTGCCAGAACCTGTGCCTGCGCTGGATATTCCTTGATTGGTATATGACTCTATAGCTGCTCCGCCTGCAATGTCTCTTGCTTTATTGATTGCTGCATCATCTTTGATAACAAGCCTTCTTGCAGCTTCTTCGTTTATGTTCATCCTTTCCATGAGCGTCTGGACATTCCTCTCGAACTCCTTATTTTCCTGTTCTCTTGTGAAATTCTGATAGTGGTCTATCCTTTCAATTATGAACTGCCCGTCTGAATGCACATAAAGGCCGCCTATCTGTTCCTGCTGCTGCTCGAAGGTCATCCCGAACCAGCCTTCAGGCTTTGCGAAAGAGTTTGCCCTGTCTTTAATCTCTAATGCGATGCTGTCGACTGCCCTTCCTGAAAGCTTGTGTTCTACAAGTTTCTTAGCTATCTGCTCCCTTTCTTGGTCGCTTACCTTGACATAGCCTTTTTCCAGGCCTTTCTTCAGGCAAACATCCATGAGGAGCCTGTCATAGTCTTCCTCTGTCTGAGGTCCGTAGCAGGTTATTGTAGATTTCCTGAACCTCTCGAGAAGTGCAGGGTCCATGCCGTCTGTATAGTTGGCGTCCATCATCACTATGAAATGCCCTGTCCTTGGTGTTGCAGTGCCGTCGAAGAGGTCGAATGCTACGCCTAAGATGTTGTTGTCCTCCTGTCTCTGGCCGTCTGCCTTCCTTGATGAGAATATAGTGTCGACGTCAGGCATGTAGACGAAGTAGAGCTTATCTGGCACGAATATCTTCTGTGTGAAGATCTTATACAGCTCATTCGCTGACTTGTTCTGGTATTCTGACTTGAACTTCGCTGAGTTCAGCACGAAGAACTCTGCAGGCTTGCCGTACTGCTTTGCCAGGTCGAGGAATCTCTTTGCTAGCGCCATGGCACCTATAGTCTTTCCGCATCCAGGCGTCCCTGTAACAAGATAGAACAGAGGGAAGGGCATCATTATATTGCTCTTGGCATTAGGGTCATAGCTCAGTACATTCTCTACTGCACTTAATCCTCTCTCCTTGAACTCCTGATTGCCTATCACCTGTTCAATTGTAAGTTTTACGTTGAAGTCCTGCTGTGCAGGCCCTTTGTAGTCGAAGCCTGCGAACATAATCTCTCCGAGCTTTATCTCAAGCTCGGCTATGTCATAGAGCTCGATGAGGTCTTCGTAGCTTTTCTTTGATTCGATCGCATCATTCAGCATGCCGTTGAAAACTACTTCAGCATCCTCGATGAATCCCTGAGCATCCTTTATCCTCCCTTCTTTCTTGTTGGCATACATGCCTACACAGAACTTCATGGCTATCTGCTTGATAATCTCTGGCTTTTCAAGGGAGAAATTTATGTCAGTAGTGCCTTTTACAGAGTTGTCCTCTTTGGTGAACTCCTCTATGCCTAGCTTTGCTGAATTGGCTCCTGCGTATACTGAGATTATGTTTATGAGCTCTTTCTCACGCTGGGTGAGCTGCACATCATCTGCAGGCTGTTTTATCTCTGCCTTCTGCATCCTCTTCTTCAGGAGTATCGTGTCTGAGAGGATGTGGTTGAAAGAGACATATGTCGCTAGGAAATTCTCAAGCCCTTCGAGAGCTCTTACTTCCTGCACCTCGTTCCTGTAATTGACTTCCGGCAGGGTAAGGTCTATGAAATTCTTGAATGTAGGAGGGATATTCCTGTCCCATCCGAGCCTTGCGGCGAGCCCTTCATCACGGAATATCTGGTCAAACCTCATATCCTGTAGGTCTCTCTTTACCCTCTTGAGGTTCCTGATGTATTCTTCTTCTGGAATTATTGTCGGTTCTGCTGCTTTCATGATCATCACCTTTGTTGATATATTATCATTTATCCTGATTCTCCTTTAGTTCTATTGGGTGTAAATCATACTGAGTAAAGCTTGAAATCATCATGGTCCTTAAGGAATTTTTCTATTTCCTCCCTTATTGAGGTCGAACATGCTATCTTGTACTGCTTCTGGTTAGAGATGCAGTCGACAGGATTTCTTTTAGGCTTCCCTCCTATCCTTGCGATGAGGCTCAGAGCCTTCTCCTTTTCCTCTGCTTTCTTTCCTGGCGTGTCCTCT
>CAYNQH010000139.1:0-3972 GCA_964399255.1 uncultured Methanosarcinales archaeon
CTCAAGTCCTCGGGTATATCCTCCAGAGCAAAGGAAGCCTCTCTGAAGGGCAGGATGCTCTAGAAACCTGGTTCAATAGGATCAAAGAATGGTATGATGGACTAAAAAGTAAATAATCAGCAATCAATTATAATTGCTGCATATGCTGTTATACTTAAGAACTCCTTTAAACTCCCCGCCACATCTGTCTTTGAAATACTCTTCTATGCTCTGTGAAGATACTCTTGGCTTATTGTAATAGTCCCAGTATGCCTCGAAATCATCGGTCTCCTTGAACACCTTATACTTTGTCCTTATCTCAAAATTGCGCCTTTTCTGCTTCTCGGCGAAAGCATATTCTTCTCTTTTCACCCTTCCATCAAGAAGCAGGCTATCCCGCTCTGACTTCATCTTTGTGATGCAGCAAGGACATAAATCTGCATAACCCTCCTGGCTGACATCATGGTTAACAACTATAGTTATCGGATCCTGCTGTGTGAATACATAGGTCAAAGCGCCGGCAATAGGCAGGCCTGACAGCACAAAAGCCAATAAGAATGTTCCTAAGGCTATCCCCCTCAATATCCTTCCTACCCCCATAAAGAGTCCAATGAATAAAGCTTATTTAAACTTTTCTATGGTCCAGAAGAGAATACTAAGAGGACATAAACAGGAGGTATAGCGGTGCATAAATATAGCCTGCCTATAGCTTTCACAGCCTTATCTTATGATAATCCCATCTACTATCTTCATGAATTCCTTGGCATACCCTAGCTTCACGTTATTCTTAGAATAGATTGTGAATATCTTCTCTCCTTTCTTCACGCTGTCAAGCTTATGCTTATAAAGGTATACTCCTGCCACCTTATCACGAGGGCATCCTGCAACCCTTGCGATCTTAGATATAGACCTGTCATCTATATGGATTATCCTGCCTGACTTCGGCGCAAGGTAGTCATAGGTGAACTTTCCTACCTCGATATCCTGAGGCTTGACAATCTTGCCGCCCTGAGCTTTCATTATCTCCCAGAACTTCTTATATGCCCTGCCTGAGTCAAGTATCTCTTTTGCAAGCTTCCTTCCTTCACCGACCTTGCTCCGGCCTGCAAGCTCAAGCATCTCTCCTGCTATATTGATACATTTCTTCCTCAGGTCCATAGGTTGGTCTTCATCATCATTCAGGACCTTAAGTAAATCCCTTGCCTCAAGTGCAGGCCCTACACCATTTCCTATAGGCTGGCTTCCGTCGGTCACTATGACCTTTATCTTCATGCCAAGCTCTTTCCCTATATTCTCGAACCATTTCTTAAGGTGAAGAGCCTCTTTCTTATTCTCTATCTTGCTCCCTTTGCCTATAGGTATATCGATAAGCACATGGGTCGCAGAGACAGAGCCTTTCTTCGCCATTATAGATGCGAGAAGCTGGCCTTCTGCATCTATGCTAAGAGGATGCTCAACATTTATGATAGTATCATCAGCCGGTGCAAGGTTTACAGCACCCCCCCATACCATGCATCCTCCTGTCTTCTTTATTATATCCTTTATCTTCTCGACAGGATGGGCTACCGGAGCTATCACCTCTATAGTGTCTGCAGTCCCTGCAGGCGATGTTATCGCTCTTGAAGAGGTCTTAGGGACAGTAAGCCCTGCTGCTGAGAGTATCGCGACAACAATAGGTGTGGTCCTATTTCCAGGCACTCCACCGATGCAGTGCTTATCCACAACTACCTTCTTATCCAATTTTATCTGGTCGCCTGTGTTGATCATAGCCCGTGTAAGAGATACTATCTCCTTAAGGGTCATGCCGAATGCGTAGTTTCCGGCAACATAATATGTGAGCTCTATGTCTGTAAGGCGTCCTTCAGCAACATCTTCTATTATCGCATAGATCTCCTTATAGTTAAGCTCTTTCCCGTCAAGCTTTTTCTTTATGAAACTTATAGATACCGGCTTCTTCTCAAGCTCCATGTCCACAATATCCCCATCATTTACCCCGAGCCTGTCAAGAACCTCTTCAAAAAGGCCTATCACCCCTGGAGGGACAGGCTTCTTGCTTTCAGCTATATCTATTATCGCAACAACTTTCCTTGAGCCTTTCTTTAACCTCACCCTGTCAGCATGATGGAGGTCAAGTTTCCTTGCATCTGATTCGTTCACTATCGCTATAAGGATCCCTCCTGTAGCTATGTCCATATCTCTTATTTTAAGTTTCATAGAGCACTACCTTCCTCGTATATCTTCAATATCGATAGGAACACTGCCAAGACTACAGGCCCAAGGATGAAACCCATAAAGCCGAAAACCTGCAGGCCTCCAAGAACCCCTATCAAAACTATGAGCGGGTGGACCTGTGCTCCTTCACCTACAAGTTTAGGCCTCAGTATGTTATCGCTCGTAGAGACTATCGCTCCGCAGAATACAAGCAATCCTACTCCCTGCCATATCAATGTATTATCAGATGCTAAGGCCCCATTGACAAGCTTTGACATGGCAAGAGGGAACCAGATGATAAATGTCCCGAAAAATGGGATCAATGCCGCCACTGCAGTCAACAGGCTGAATGTTATCGGAGATGAAACTCCGAATAGGAAATAGAATATGCCTGCGATAAAACCCTGCAGCAGGGAAGTAAGAAGGCTTCCGTATATCACTCCTTTTGTGACCTTTTGTGTCCTGTTAAAGACTTCCTTCTTCTTCTGACTCTTAAGAGGCAGGATGTTATAGACTACAACGCTTAATTTTTCCCCGTCTCTCAAGAAGAAGAACAATGAGAAAAGAAGGACAAAGATATTGATGAGCTTGCTTGGGATAGAGAATATGAAATCAGATGAGGACTTTATAAGATATGTGGAAAATTTCTGAACGCTATCTATAAAATAAGCATTAAACTCCGGCGTATTGCTGAGCTGTTTAGCATAGGCTAATGAGTGGCAGAACCATCCTTCTGAGTCAGGCTCGCATGAGCTTACCAGCTCCCCGCTCTGGACCTTCTGCTTTGTAAGCAGGAAAAGAGCAAAAGACTCCTTATAGACTGTATTGATCATTATGACAAAAGGTATCGATATCAAGACAATTATCAGGATGCTCATTATCAACGCTGTGATATTTGGGCTTTTAAGCTTCTTGTTGATGATCGAGTAGATCGGGTAGAATATGTATGCGATCACCGCTGCGCTGACAAGGGGTATTATGTAAGGCTTGATGACATAAACCACAAGGACTAAGAAGAATAAGAAAAGTACCAAGAAAACCTGCTTTTTGTTTGATTTCCTGTTCACCATAAATTCCTCCAGCGCTATCCTCTGATGATCCCTCATTAGAGATTATCCTGATAACCTCGCTCTGCTGATACTATTTAAATCTGTTGATTTAAATCTGTTGGTTATGAGTGGCCTAGTGTAATATCTGATATTATGTGATATCAAAAAGATCATTGATTGCCCTGCTGCTGGCCGCCCTGGCCTGTTGTCTGCTGCAATCCTTGTGATGTTCTGGAAGACTGTGATGATTGCTGTGATGACTGAGAGGGCTGGTCAGGACTCTGGTTTATGCTCTGCTCTCCCCCTTGATCAGTATCCATATATTGGGCCTGGCCCTGCTGCGAGTAGTCCTGGGAAGGCTGCTGATATCCATAACTTCCTCCGCTGCCTCCAGACTTCGCTGCCTGCACAAGTTTCTGAAGATAAAAATAGACCTGGCTTGAGTTCGGGACTCCTTTTATCTTGAATTTCATAGGCTGGAATATCAAAGTCCCTGTACCGAATGCCTTGTCTATAAAATCCTGGTCAAATGAGATCGTAGATATGTTCGTGAACATTATAGTGCTGTCTTTCTTGCCTGTATGCTCCATCCTGTTCGGATAGAAATCATAATGAGACTTTGAGGTCTTCACATAGCTTATCACTCCCTGCATGACCACAAGAACGCCTAAGATGATCACTGAAAGCAGCTTAGCTGAGTCTGGGAACTCAACGCTCATCAATGAGAGGTTAA
>CAYNQH010000140.1:0-3927 GCA_964399255.1 uncultured Methanosarcinales archaeon
AAGTGAATGATAAAGCTATCTATATCATCATCATTGTTGACCACGACCATGAGATTTCAGCTGTCTTTCTCGAATACATCAACATAAAGATCTACACCGCATTCATTATTGCAATCTTCAGGGCAAGTGAAATAGTTCTCAGTCGAGATCATCTGCCCTTCTACGATCTCAATATTGCAGTCAAGCTTGTTAGACTTTACCGCACCATAAGAGCATGCATACCTATTGGTGGTTGATCTAGACTGGAAATTATCGCATCTTCCGTCTCCGCATACAACCTCTATATGCTTCTCCTCTTCCTCAGGCTCAACTGTCTGGCTCTTGACAACCTTCACATCATCTGTAACAGCAGGCTTAGTGACTTTCGGCTGCACTACATCAACTTTCTTGTCTCCTCCGCAGGAAGCGATGAGCAGGATAGACAATAGTATAGAAAGAAAAACTATGCAGGTAAGTGCCTTTTTCATATTGATTGAATAACCTATCTGGTATATAAAGTTTATGAAAAAATATATGCCCCTAGTTTTTACAAAACCCGAGCAGCCTAAGCCTCCAGAGGTGTTGAGGAATGTGCAGGACTTGCAAGCAAAGCGAGCAATGTCCTGCCTTAAGCCAGTATGTTTAGGGTGCAGTCCCTAACCAAGCCTCCGACGGGAGTTGAACCCGCGACCTTTGCCTCTTTGAACTTCACCGGCCCGTTAAAAGCCTTCATATCGAAGTTACCAAGGCAACGCTATACCACTAAGCCACGGAGGCAGCGTATAATCCAATATTGGCTAAGGGGCAAAATCTATATTTATAAAGGTTTCTAATTGTTGACGCCCTTACAGGCTATCTGTATCGAGAAATACCAGAAGTGCATAAACCTCTTATCATAACAGAATAACAGAAGAAGATCTTAAAAAAAATAAAAAAATCATTCTGAATCTTAAGACTTATCTTCTTCAAAGAGAGACTCAAACTCCTTGCCATACTCATCTTCTGTGATGACCTTCTTCTTTATTAGAAGCTGGATCAAAGCATCTACCTTGTCATCAGCATGGTTTGCGATCTCTTCTGTTGTCATCTCTTCTTCGTCTGTATCATGATGCCCGCAGCATCCACATTCTTCTTTCATATTCTTACCTCACTCTGCCTAATGTATTAATAATCCCTCTCCCAAGATAGCTTAGACTCTGAGATTATTAGATGCGAGGGGTGGGATTTGAACCCACGGACCCACTAAGGGACAGGATAGCTTATGCCACCGCTGCAGCTCATCGCCTAAGAGCATCACGATGCATCTTAAGTCCTGCGCATTTGATTGTCCGGCTGCTTAAAAAAACAGACCTCCAGACTCTGCAACCCTCGCTTGGAGTATTGGATTTATATTTCATTTATAAAGATTTGCCTCATTCATGGCATTTTTAAGCAACAGAAAAACATTTAACTATGGCTCAACTCCCAAAAACATGAAACTGTTTGTATGGGATTTTCACGGAGTGTTGGAAAAAGGGAATGAAGGGGCAGTCTTAGAGGTATCCAACACTGTCCTGGCAAACTTTGGTTACAGTGAACGTTTCACATTAGAAGACTGCCACAGACTATATGGAAAGAGATGGGTTGAATATTTCCAGGATTTGCTTCCAGAAGAAGACTCAAAAAAACTTCTTGAGCTTCAGGAATCCTGCTTTGCAATGGGCATAACCTGCCCTGAGATAGTTGCAAGGCATATAAAACCAAATGACTATTCGCATGAGGTGCTGGAAGCGGTCTCGAAGAAACACTCCCAAATCCTGATCTCAAACACAAACCCCGAATCACTAATCATCTTCTTGGACTCAGTTGGTGTTACTCCTTACTTCCCAAATGGGACATCCTTTGCTATAGACAACCATAGAGTAAGACAGCAAAGAACCAAACAAGGAGCGCTTAATGATTTTGTTGCATCAGCTGGCCAAGAGTTTGAAAGTATAATAACAATAGGGGATTCTCCTGCTGATATGGAGATAGTGCGGCCATTCAAAGGGGTGTCATATCTATATTCCCATCCAGGCAGGCCTTTTCGGGACTGCAAATCAGATTATAAGATAAACAGCCTAAGGGAAATTCTAAAAGAAATATAATCAATACCTATGCAGGTTCAAGAAGGATTTTATCGTAGAGTGTATCGATGTGACCTCTCCCTTGAGCTGTCCTTCCCAGTTGCTGGTATGGATCCTAAATATATACTTGTCCATCAGCTGGCTCAGGAAGAACCATATAGGCTTCTGATCCCATTTTCCTTCTACATCGGTAGTGAGGTAGCCGTCAAGTATTATATGGACCCTGCCCTGCATCATCTTTACCCTGACCCCTGCTTTCTCGACAACAACCTCCTTGAGGTCTTTGAGCTTTGCCCTGATCTGGATCTCAAACTTAGCATAGTCTGTTATGGTCCTCCAGGGGAACAGCTCAAACTCTATATACTTGCTGTCTGCACGGACCTTCTCGGTATGCATCTCTTCCCTCTTCTCGTAGTTATGCTCTTTGAACCATTGGTTGATTATAGAGAAAAGATCCTTTGCATTAAACAGTCCTTCATATACGATCTCGAGGTTATCAACAACTTTTTTCCTTTCCGCCATTTATCTCACCATCGCCTGACAATATCACCATTGATCGAAAACATTCTCATCCCCTTCCATCCCAAGGAAGCTCTTCAGATCAGCATGAAGCTTATAGACATAATAATAAAGCTTATCCTCATAAAGCACTGCATGCTCGTCTATCGCGACATACCTATGGTAAAAGCTCCTGACTCTCTGCAAAAATTTTGAGGTATCAAATTTCCCCTGATAATCATAAACTATCTGGCCCCAGACCTCGATCCTTATCCTTCCCTTCGACATCTTCTTCTTCTGACCGTCCTTTATGACCTCAACTTCCTGCAAGCCCCAGATATGGACGTCTATGTTTATCACGAATTTTATGTATGCAGTCTCTTTCTTGGAACCTTCAAACCTGACTTCGCTCTCAGCGCCTATGCCTGCCTCTCCGGCATGCTTATAATGGATCTCCTGGAATATATACTTCCTTGTGGTGAGCCAGTCATGCATCATCTTGTAAAGTTCGTCCCAGTCAAAAAGACCTTCAAACTTTATCATAGGGGCGAAACCAGCCGCTTTTTTGAAATCTACTGCATCAGGCATATAAAAAGAAATTAGTAGCTCGATTTAAATATTTTTCTGTTGTTTTAGCGAGAAAACGCCTCTTTCAGCCATTTCTGGCCTTTTTGCACTTCTTGCAGAGAAGGGCCCCTCCTACATTGGATATATCAGGAGAATAATCCCCGCACTCATTGCATATCCCTTCAGAATCAGGTATATTGCCTAATGCATGGCTTATCTTCCTTTCTTCCTCTTTAAGCTCGAACTTTCCTACGATTATCTCAAACAGCTGAGGCTGTATCTTAAGTATATCCTTTATCGTAAGGAAACCTACCATCTTCCCTCCGTCCATCACAGGGAGATGCCTTATGTTGTTGTCCTGCATAAGCTTAAGGGCGTCATATATATCCTTCCCAGGGGAGATAGAGATCAGATTTCTCTTGACTATCTCTCCTGCCTTGACTTTCTTAGGGTCAAGCTCCTTGGCTATGACCTTCCTCACAAAGTCCTGGTCAGTTATTATACCTATGATCTTGCCTTCTTCCTTGATGATAAGGCTGCCTATATGGCTGCTCTTCATCATCTTAGCGCACTCAACAATGCTCATACCAGAATCGACCTGAACAGGCCTTATGGTCATAGCATCCACAACATTGATTCCTGTTTTCATATGAAAGATTAAGACAGCCTTATTAATAAATCTTTTGGTAATAACAGCTCTTTCCTAAGCACCGATGCCTTAAGCAATTGCACTAGATAAAAGATAAAAGATAAAAGATAAAAGATCAAAAGATAGCAT
>CAYNQH010000141.1:0-3896 GCA_964399255.1 uncultured Methanosarcinales archaeon
GCTGTTCTTCTCAACAAGGAAGAATAAATAAAGCATCATGAGGTAGAATATCAGTGTACCTATAATCTTAGGCAGGAGCTCAAGGAGGAAGATGAATATTATGCCGGTTATAGTCATGCCTCCGAATATTACTGCGTCTGCTATCTTGACTATGGCAAGCCCAAAGATCAGAAGTGAGGTCCAGATAAAAGTTATCCCGCAAAATTTTAGGTATAATGATAGGCTGTACCTCTTATCAAGGAGGATGGTATAGAGCAGGCCTTTGAATCCGCAGTATATCAAGAACATCAAAAGGCCTTGCGAGAAGACCACGAGATTGACATGCTGAGGGCCTAAGGGTATGGAAGGTATGAGCTTTATAGCCTCGAATATGAACAGCCATATAGTGAAGAACATCAGAAGGTCTATGCCGATAGATTTGAAGAATTTGGCCTTGTCTGGCTTTAAAGAATATAAGAATGATGATAGTTCTTTCTTTAAGTTTCTCTTGACCATATCCAACCCCTTTTGAGGATTTAAAAAGAGAGGGTTTATTTATAAATATTGTGGTTTTAGATCATTTGAACAGCTATAGGCCATATCGATGAATTCCTTGCAGCTGTCTATCTCTATCCTTGCAGTCTCTTCTGAATAAGAGTACCTATAATCAGCTTCTTCCCTAGATGTCATCGCTGCCTTGAATTCATTTATGAATCTTGATTCTATCTTCCCTTCTTTATTCAGGGATTCAAGCACTACTAGCACTGCAATATGCTTTTTTTCAATGTATCCAAGAGAATAAAGGATAGATTTTGAGGCATGGAACATGCTGTAGTAACATTTGACTATTGCCCATTTGTAGTCTTTATCTTTAAAGGATTTTTTTGCCTGGGCAAGATCATATTTTGACTCTTTCATCTCTTTTTCAGAAAGTTCTCTATCAGGCCTTGATCTAACAAGGAATCCTTTCTCTATGCATGTCCGTAAATCCATCATTCAATCAATATCCTGTCTTTCTCAACTCGCTCATAGAATGGCTTGTCCTTTGTTCGCATCTTAGCCCATTCTTGATGGCTGAACACTTGGAAGTTAATTTTTTTATTTATGCTTTTGGCAAGATTTTCTGAAAGATTTACGAAATCGCTTCTTTTTATATCCCCTAGAATCAGAAGGTCTATATCACTATCTTCATATTGTTCCCCTCTTGCGCAGCTTCCATAAAGGTAGATCTCTGCTTTATAGCTTTTTAGGGGGGATAGTTCAAGGATTACCGAGAGCCTTTTTAGCTCTTTTACTGTTCCGGATTGGTTGTTCAAGTTCAACAGCTTTGTCCTGCCTATAACCCTTACATTTAGTATGTCTTCACTTATCAACAGGTTGACCCATTTTATTATGGTGGTACGTGAGAATTTAAGCTTCTTTTCGAGCTTTGACTGCTCTAGCTCCTTAGACGGGTTTTCTATGAATTCCTTAAGTATTGAGATAAGCTGTCTGTTTCCGAGCTGTTTAATGTCCATTTTATTATACTATATTGTTCAACTATTTAAATGTTTGGTTTAATTAATTGGACAATAGTTTTTTATAGTTATCGGGTTCTTTTTACTAGATGTATTATCACAAGGTGCTTAATGAGATAATCGAGATCGAGGTTTTGTTACTTGTTTTTTTGGTACCTTTGCTTTTCAGCTCACAGACATCTAATCCTGTTTTTGTCAAACATGTGGTGTCTGGGTTTATGATATTCTTTTTGCTGATATTGGCAGCCTTGAGGTTCTATGAGGACAGGGATTTCAGCTTCCTGAAGATACAAAGTTCAATGCCTTTGCTGATGTTCCTGATCTTAGGCTTGGCTTCTATATTCTACTCTACATTCTTTTAAGCGTATGTATGGGGATTACTTCGTTTATTATCTCTTATCTTATTGTTTTATGTTGTGGTGTCAACATTCAGGACAGAAGAGAGCCATCATAAGGTGTTTTATGTTCTTGGGCTTGTCCTGATCATAACTTCTGTCTATGCTATACTGCAATTCTTCGCTGTCGTGGACATAGGATGGGCATATGAGGCTCCAGGTGCCAGGATAGTATCTACGTTCGGCAATCCTAACTTCTTCGCAGGCTTTGTTATCCTAGTCTTGCCTTTGATGATCTACCTCTTCTTCTATTCTAAAACTTTTTGGAGATGGTTCGGAGGATTGGCAGGCATTGTTGGATTTGTTGCGCTGATCTTGACAAGGACCAGGGCTGCCTGGATAGGTTGTTTAGCATCTTTGCTGTTCTTGGGGATATTCTATAGGAAGAGATTGCTGAAGAAGGATGTGATCATAGGGTTGGGGATCTTACTGCTCCTTTTTGTTTTGATTAATCCTCTTGGTGCAAGAGAGAGGTTCCTGAGCGCTTTCTCTATATCAAAAAATCTCAATAGGGTAGAACAATGGGAGACTGCCTACTCTGTGTTTCAGGAGAATCCTTTATTTGGCTCTGGTTTGATGACCTATGGCCTGGAGTTCCCTTCCCATTATAAGGATTACAAGATTGTCGGAAGCTATTTCGTCCCTTTCGGATTCCATGTGCATGATGAATATCTTGAGATCGCTTCAGAATTAGGGATTGTTGGACTGATACTTTTCTTATGGTTCCTTTTTACTGTATATTCGGAGGGATTATCCCGGTTCAAGGAGAAAAGGTACTTGTTCTTGTTGGCTTCATTATCTGCAGTGCTTGTGCATAATCTGTTCAGCATCGCCCTTCGCAGGACAGCTCTGCTGATACCTTTCTGGGTGGTGTTAGGGCTTATTGTTAGCCTGCAGAAGAAGCACGAGCATAAGTTGAAACGGCCTTACAGAGGCCTGTTCGTGTTTATCGCGATCATGATGCTGATACCTGCAGCGATGTACGGCTATGACAAGTATGATTCTGATGCCAAGTTCCTTCAGGGGAAGCATATGCTGGATGCTAAGGATCCAGGTGCTGGATCTAAGCTGGAAGAAGCCATGAATCTCAATCCCTATAATCCAGAGGTATACTTCTATCTTATGATAGCTTATAAGGGGAGCGATAAATGGATGCAGACATTGATGTTCTTCAATAAGACCTATCCTGATTATCTGTTGGTTGATTATGCCTATGCTAAGTACTATTATGACCTGGGGGATTATGCTAAGGCTTTACTCGAGTTCGAGAATGTTGATAATGAATATGTCCGAGATTACTGGAAAGCACAATGCTACAAGAAGATGGGCATGATGGAGTATTATTACGGGATAAAAGAGTTGAGTGAGAGGCTGCCTAGAAATGTTGGCTTGCATCTTGAGATGATGAATATATACAGGGTTATGGGGAATGTTGAAAAAGTAGAAGAAGAATTTTCAAAAGCTGTACAACTCAATCCGTCTGATCCTGCTGATCGTGAAAATATTATAAGAGAATATATGATTAAGGGAGAGTGGAACAAGACAATTAAATATTATGACTCTTATGTTGTTGTAAGAAGTTTTAAGATGAGATATTATTATGGTCTTTCTTTTTATCACACAGGAAAGGCATATTTTGTGCCTAAGCTTTTTTCACTTTGTCTGTTATATATGCCAGACTATAACCAGCTTGATGAAGAAGGCAGAGATATTTTAAACGAATTAATCTACTTTTTTGGAGATAATTTTTCAGACAATGCTTTATTTAGAGAAGAGTCTAGATACTACCTGGAAAACTTTAGGATATTTAATGCAACAGAAGAACAGTATGTTGTTTTTGCCGATATCATCTCTTACTATAAATCAAATCCTGGCTTTGATAACAATTCTTATTTGAACAGTAGAACTGATTATATTGCTGAATTCCAAAAAGAATTTTTAATAAATATGACTCGGTTATATTTTGTAGAAGATAATTTCAAAAAATATTCTCTTTACAAATCTT
>CAYNQH010000142.1:0-3853 GCA_964399255.1 uncultured Methanosarcinales archaeon
AAAATTAAGTTATAGCCGTGATAACCTAACCCAGAAGCAGGATTATGAAGCCTGGACCGTCAAAATGACGGAAGCCAAGAGAGGTTAGGAAAGAATTTAGTGATCTAAACAGGCCATTTAGGGATAGTAGTGATAGTAGCGATAGCCCTATCCTTACAGCAAACAAGATAAATGACTGCAAAAACAAAGCCAACAAGGAAGGGAGTAATAGGTCCTAATTCCGCAGAGAACTTATCCTGTGAATTTGATTTCCTTAAGAACAGATTCCAAAATTTCTATCTGCTAGGCGAGAAGATGAAAAGCCTGATCCCTTCCAATTCTAGAAAGAACATATCAGGGGATCTTTTCGACCTATATCAGGATAAGAGTGATTTTTATCTTGTATCAAAGGTGACAGAGGAAGACTTCTGGAGAGATATCTTCTGGAAGCAGAGAAGAGAGCTTTTCGGCCTGTTTGAGGAGATAGGATGCGAAAACTATTCTGATAGTCTTGTGAAGATAGCTGAGAAGAGCTGCCTTGTGTCTATAGGATGCCAAGTCCCTACCGAAATATATTATGATAAGGTAATCGACCTTTCAAACCAACATTTCATAGACAATATGAAAGGATACTTAGGAGGGAAAGTATACCTGCCAGGATAGAACAGGCTTAGAAGCCAAGATTATAGCCATGTCAAGATTGTCTCATGGATATACCTAAATTAGATGAAGGTTATAGAGAGAGCTTACCAAAGTATAAGCTCAAGCAAAGAAAGGAAAGACAAAGTGACTATCCTTGAGCTAGGCAGCTCCTTCGGAAACTCGATCTTCGCGAAAGAATCTCTCCTCAGGAAATTGGGCGTGAACGCAAGTTACTTTGGGGTGGATATAAACCCTGTCCTGATAGGATGCTCCTCAAGGTATATGGAGGCAAGAGGACTGGAAGGGATATCTCTCTACAATGGAGATATCTCTGATACAGATTCTGTTAAGAGGCATTTTGGCCTCAGACGATTTGATGTAGTGACCTCAAGCCACCTGCTTGAACATATAGACGATGATCCCCTAAAAACAGTAGCTGAATGGACAGAACTAGCAGGTTATGCCCTGGTGCTATCAGTGCCCTTTGATGAGGATTCATCAGGGAGCATATCCCTCCATAGGTCCCATTTTGACATAGAGAAATTATCTTCTCTCTCACAGAAGGTCAAGGAAGAAAACTTATGCAGAGAAGCTGACATAACCCAGATAGACTCAGGGATAATAATCTTCTACAAGTAGCGAGGTGGAAAGAATGACTGTTGAAGACTATCTAAGATCAGACGAGAAAGGAAGAGCAAAGATAAGACATTCAATTTTTCAGGATATCATAAGCTCTCCTGAAGAGGCAGATGTAGGCGGGCTGGATAAACTTTCAAAGATAGTCCTAAAAGAGATATTAATACAGCCTCTGGCCACCTCCTGGTGGATTGCAAGAAACCTGGAAGTAAAACACAATATAGACATAGGCATCAGGCCACTTGAAGAAGCATACCATAATATACAGTTGAGCAAGATATCGCAGGATCTTATAAGGTTCAACAGCTCCGGAGGGAAGGCTATTGCAGTAGCAAGAGGTATCGCATTAAGATCAAAGACCACATCATATTATTTCGACATCCAGACAACAGATATATGCCCATGCAGATGCACTAAATGCTGGAACTATTACCAGGATGAGAATGGAAGAGCAAGACTGCTCCCCAGAAAGATGAAAGATGGCTCAGCTCTCCCGACCACTGAGGATTTCAAGAGAGTTGTCAAACAGGTCATAGATCTTGGAGTAAGGCAGATGACAAGCACGGGAGGCGGAGAGCCATTCACCAACAAGGACCTGCCGTTCATCCTGGAATTCGCAAAGGATTACAGCAGGTCAGTGGGAAATCCTATAAAGATGTTTGTGCCTACAAGCGGGCTAGGAGCAGTATACAGGGATGACACTCTCTTAGAGAAAGCTATAAGGAATATAGACCTGCTGAGGTTCAGTTTTGATAGCTTAGACAAGGATACTCTGATAAAGAGCCATGGGGTATCAGAGAAAAGATATGAAGAGATGATTGAAAATTTCAGTAAGGTTGTAAGGATGAAAAAACAGTTAGGATTAGACCTGGATGTTGAGATCCTGATACTCATCTATGGCAATAACTATAGTTCTATAGAATACACTGTAGAGAAAGCTAGAGAGATGGGCGCTACAAGGATATTGTTTAACAGCATAACCGGCAAGGGCGAAGCTCTTGAAGTCAATGATAAAGAGATTAAATCTGCTTCACAGGTCCTTAAGAAAGTTTTTGATAGGTACTGCCTAGGCCACTACGGAGGGCTAAAGCTTGATTTCGACCCTGTACTGATGAACAGCCTTGACAGTTTCTCAAAAGAAGACTTAGAAAATATTGAGCCTACAATAGGAGACTTAAGGTACTGCATGAAAAATGTCTTCGGACTCACACCGGTAGTCACGGCTGATGGCACATTCCATGTATGCTTCCCCTGCTCACAGCCTCTGATAGCCAACGAGAAAGATATATTCAAGATAGGGAATGTGATGGAAAACTCTGTAGAAGAGCTGGTCTTAATGATGCAGGCGCAATACAGAGATATAAACCCTAAGAAGGACTGCATACCTGACTGCAGAGATATACATTATTTCAACGTCATACTTAGGAAGATAATAGATGACTACCTATTGGGGATACCTCCAACATCACAGCCTTTCCTTGACCGGACCGCCCATGAGAATATCTTTGTCCACAGCATGCATAATGAGAAATTTGATGAATCTGAACTAGACCAAGCAATAAAGGAATATGGGGAGGCAAGCAAAAAGGTAAGGGAAGACCAAGAGAAAGAATTCAAAGATTTTGCGGCAGAAAAGACTCAAGAATCAGGCTATCTGATGAGCCTTCCTGAGGATATCCCTCATCAGCTCCTATCAAGGTATGACCTTAACCTCTTCAGTGTAGGCTGCATAAGATCAGGGATGAGCATAGTGATATTCAGTCCTGAACTTAAGATAGGGCAAGAGTATGCATTCATGGAAGATATGCTTATCCCCTATCCTGGCCATAATTTTGAGGATTTCATCAGATCATTAGGTTCGGAAGATAGGATAATATTTAACTATAGTAAAAGATTATAAGAGAGGATCATAAAAAGGATAATTGAAAGAGGGAGAATATAAGGAAGAAGAAAAGGAAGGGAATAGGACAAGATCTTCCAGGATAAAAACCTGATGGAATATATTATTGAATATATGATTGATTATTAGAAGAGGCTGTACTTACCTTTTATTATCCCTTCCTGAACCTTTGCAAGGCTATCAAATGCCTTATCAGCAGCAGACCCTGCCTTAGAAGAGATAATATTAAAATCCTCTCCTTGCTCTGGAACAATCTTTATATCCACAACCTGGGGCCTGTCCAACGGCTGGCCTATCTGGCTGAGAATCTTCACAGAGCATCCTTTG
Organism: uncultured Methanosarcinales archaeon; assembly: GCA_964399255.1. Lineage (GTDB taxonomy): Archaea > Nanobdellota > Nanobdellia > Woesearchaeales > CAYNQH01 > CAYNQH01. The sequence goes on from CAYNQH010000142.1 coordinate 3,485, forward strand.
ACCCCTTTTATCTTTGCAACCTTATCAGCGATAACTTTAGCCATCACCTGATAGAGCTTGCCTGGGTGATTTATATTCTTGCCGGCAGTGGCCTCCAAAGACATAGGAAAGTTAGGCGTTATAAGCCCTCCAGGCCTGTTCCCCCTGCCTACCTGCCCGTCATCCCCTGATTCAGCGCTTGTTCCTGTGCATGTAAGATATATGCTCTCTTCTGAGCCCCTGCTGATATCATCAAGAGAGTTCAGGTCAAGGCTTATGTCTCTTATCACTTTAGGCTTGATCTTACAGGCATAGTCAATTATGCTCTTGTAGACCCTGCCCTTGATCTGGATGTAATCCTCCATAGAATCTACATGCCTGCCTACAAAA
>CAYNQH010000143.1:0-3802 GCA_964399255.1 uncultured Methanosarcinales archaeon
AGAACCTTCTTCAAACATTGCAGAAATCTGTTGATACATCAGAGTTAACATGATGTAGATCCTTTACAAAATTTCTGAAACGCATCCGGAAAATCCCCGCATAGATTAATAAAAGATCATATCAATAAGTAAACAGAAAGATTTATATATCAAATATGGATAATATTATCCAAAAATGGATAATAAACTAAAGATAATAAACCGCCTAGGAAAGAACATGGAAAATATGTTTACAATGCATGAGTTAAGCAAGGAGATAAATATACCTTATGCTACATTTTACAGGACAATCCAGAATATGCAGGATCTTATCAACATAAAGAGTATAGGAAAAGCAAAGGCAATACAGATAAAAAAAGAGCATCCTGCAATAAAAGCCTACCTGACTATAAGCTCTGAAGAAGAAAAAAAAGAGTTCCTGAAGAAGAAACCAATAATAAAGAAGATCTCTGCCGAGCTTGAAACAAATGATATTGTCATCCTTTTTGGAAGCTATGCAAAAGAAAAAGAAAAAGAAGGATCAGATATAGACATCATAGTGATAAACAAGAAAGGCAGCAGATCCGTCTCTTTCTCAAGATATGAGACCATATTTAAGAAAAAAATCAACCCTATCTTCCTATCCCCTGATGAGTTCAAGAAGATGCTAAGAGAAAAAGGTGAAAATGTGGCTAAGCAAGCCTTAAAGCATAATATACTGCTTAACAATTCTGAAGGTTTCTGGGGGTGCGTGCTAGATGGAGGATTACAGGGAACAGTTTAATGAACATCTCAAAACAGGCAGGATAACAAGATCAAAAGAGCTGTTTAAGATAAGCCTTTTTATGCAGAAAGGAGAAAACAGCGTGATTATAGCAAAGCACCTAAAAGAACTAAAGCCAAAAGAAGGAGAACCTAAAAAGATATTCTGGATTTATTGTTAAATATCAATCTCATATTATTCGATGCTATACTGCGCCAAAGCAATGATACTGACCAAAGGGTATGAGATCCATGACCATGACTCTGCATCTGTTGCATTAGGATACTTGTTTCTCCCTGATCCATTAGAAAAAGAGGATCTAGAGATCCTAGGACAAGCCCATAAGATATTTGAGGATGAATACATAAAGTATTTTGAGACAGCCAAGACAGAAAGTTACATAGCAAGATATTCTGCTATAAAAAATTATTCAGAAAGAAGGCTCGAAGAGATATTTGAGAATGCCAGGAAATTTGTTGCAAAGATAGCAATGATAATATAGGTTAACTCATTAACCAAAAACTTTATATATTACTTATTCTGTTAACCTATTAACTTGGCAAAAAAAGAGGATAATACTTCTAGTCATTCTATTATCTATACCTATGATATCTCTAAGCTTCCTAGCAGCACTAAAGTCAGGTTCGTCTATGTACTAAAAGGCCGAAGTGGAGAAAAAGGCCTTGTCGAGGAATTAGGAGGCAAGTTTCTAGTGCCGGGATGTTTCATGATCCCGGCCCAGAAACACCTTGAGATTGATGAGGTGTTTAAGATATGGAATATAAGGCCTACGAAGTATGAGGTTAATATATTAACAAAAAATGGAAAATAAACAAAAAAGGTTAACACATTAACATGGATTGGGATAAAGTATTCAAGGATTTTATAATCGTGCTGATAATAGTTCTACTCAGCTTCTCGATAGTCTCTATACTAAACCCTGGCGGAAGCATAACAGGCTGGTTCAGCTATGAGGTGCCTGAGAAGAATGCTAAAGTAGAGGATGAAGTCTATGATGCTATAAGAGAAGCAGGAGAAGCAAGAGTCATAATCATGCTAAATGATGAGCCAGGATCAAAAGCCCAGGACATAAGGACACAAGAAGGCCTAAAATCCAGAACAGCAAAAATAAAAAAAGCTCAGGATGAAGTGCTTAGAGGAATGAATTATACAGAAATAAAGGACTATAAGAAAAAGAATAGGATTACAGGATTCTTCTCTAAAGAGGAAAGGCCTGACTTTGTGCTCAAAAACAGGTATAATATTATCAACAGCATGTCTGGAAAGGTTTCATCAGGAGGGCTTAAAAAACTGCAGGATAATCCTCTAGTAAGATCAGTAGTAATTGACCTGCCTATAAATGCCACCTTAGCTCAGAGTGTTCCTTTGATAAAAGCAAATCCAGTATGGGCTAAGCAATATCAAGGAATTAATATAACAGGCAAAGGAGAGACGGTATGCATCATTGATACAGGAGTAGATTATACCCACACTAGCCTTGGAGGATGCTCAGAAGAACAATTCCTAGCAGGAACTTGCTCAAAGGTCATAGGCGGCTGGGATTTCTGCGGGGATATAGGTTCATGCGGCGACTCGCCAGAAGATCCCAACCCCCTTGATGATGAAGGCCACGGAACCCACGTAGCAGGGATTGTAGCATCAACAAATCCAACATATAAAGGTGTTGCCCCAGATGCAAATATCATCGCTATGAAAGTCCTTAACGCTTCAGGGGCTGGATTCTCCTCAGATATTGCTGCAGCCATAGAATGGTGCGCATACAACTCATCAAGATATAACATCTCAGTGATAAGCATGAGCCTTGGCGGAGGCCAATACTACACATATTGTGATGATAATATCAATGGCAACATTGCGAGGCCTGCAGTAAATTATGCTGTAAGCAAGGATATCTCAGTCATAGCAGCTTCTGGAAATAATGGTTGGGGAGATTCCATCGCTTCTCCTGCCTGCCTAAGAAATGTGACTTCAGTAGGTTCTGTGTATGATCAGGATGTTGGAGGGATAATTTGGGGTGCATGCACGGATTATTCCACAAACACAGATAAAGTAGTCTGTAGCAGCAATAGTGATGACATATTAGACATATTGGCTCCAGGCGCCCTTATAACTTCTGCATTATTAAGTGGAGGTTTTATAGAAGCAGGAGGCACATCAATGGCTGCGCCTCATGCTGCAGGAGCAGTCACCTTGATGAACCAATACTCAAAAATGGTAGGAGAACACCTAACGCCTAAGGATATAACTAGGATCCTCAATGCCAGCGGAAAGCCAATCACAGACTCAAGAAATGGACTTACAAGACAGAGGATAGATGTCTTAAACGCAATAAACTCAATAATGACTCTAAACGAGTCTGATAATTCACTTATAAAAAAAGGAGAAGGGAAGATCAAGTTTAAGGATAGCGTAGACCTATTCCAAGCTTCAGTTGCATTTGTCATAGATAAGAACTATATCTATCTGAACTCGTCTAAGTATCCTGAATTCAATATACCGGCTAATCTTACTTTCTATGACCTGCCATTCAAGAAGATGCCATTACTGTTCAAAGATGGAGCAGTATGCAATCCGCCTTCTTGCAATATAACCAGCTACAATGGAGATCTTAATTTTATGGTCGCTGGATTCTCAAATTATACCTCTGGAGTGAATGCAGAGCTAAGGACATTCAATTCCCATGACCTGAATCCCTCTGTGAAAAATTTTGTTTATGAGGACACCAAATTTTACGCAAATTACACTAACATAACATCAGGAAATAATATAAGCACAGGGGAATGCAACATAACATTTAAAGATGGAGAATATTCCATGAGTTTCAACGCTTCCAGTGGGTTTTATGAAGCCACCAGGACATTTAGCATAGCAGACCTTTATTCATACGAGATAAACTGTTCTGATGCCTATTTTGAGCCTCTTGGAACAACAGATTCCATAACCCTATTCCCGGCCTGCACCAACAGGACTGGAGGCATAACTACTATCCCTGATACAGTAACAGACTGGTAAGACGGGCCTGATGATATTTTGAACTGC
>CAYNQH010000144.1:0-3776 GCA_964399255.1 uncultured Methanosarcinales archaeon
GGGAAATATTATCATTTCGGGAACGCAAGGCTTATGGCTAAAGCAAGGATAGATCAGAAGAGAGTCAAGAAAAGGATGCATGATCTGGAACAGGAAGGCAAGACCGTCATGATACTTTCAGATAATAAGAATGTTCTCGGATTGATAGCGGTTGCAGACACTATCAAGGATACCTCGATGGAGGCTGTCAGGCAGCTGCAGGAGCTGAAGATAGATGTATATATGATAACTGGAGATAATGAGAGGACTGCTAAGGCAATAGCAAAGCAAGCAGGCATAGACCATGTCTTTGCTGATGTGCTTCCAGAGGAAAAGGCAGGATATGTGAAAAAACTTCAGAAAAAGATGGATAAGATCAAAGGGAAGGTAGCGATGGTCGGAGATGGCATTAATGATGCTCCTGCGCTTGCCCAGGCAGATATAGGGATAGCTATGGGCTCTGGCACAGACGTTGCTATGGAGACAGGGAATATTGTGCTCATGAAGAATGATCTCCTTGATGTCCCGAAAGCGATAAAGCTGAGCAGGATGACCATGGCGAAGATAAGGCAGAACATGTTTTGGGCCTTGTTCTACAACACCTTAGGCATACCTATAGCTGCGCTTGGCCTGCTCAATCCGATGATCGCAGGAGGCGCGATGGCCCTGAGCTCAGTATCTGTTGTCACGAACTCTCTCCTCTTGAAGATGAAAAGATTATGATGGCCTTTTCATCTGAGATATCTTAAATGTATGTCTAAGATACCCATCTTAGATACGGAACTTAGATATTAAAAGACAGCTTTATGCTTTATTTGGTTTAAATAATGCTTATAAATGGTTATTAGAGGCTCTGGCGCCTTAAAAATAGGTATCTTTCATAACCTTTAAATATGACCTAATAACTTAAACAGGATTATTAGTCTAAGATAGATATATTGGGGTGATAGATTTGACAAAAGAGGATAAGAATGAAGAAAGTAGAGAACATCATAAAGTAGAACATAATGCTCATAAAGAGGGGCAGGTTCATCATACCAGCCATCACACAGGCCATCATAATGAACATTCTCAGCACCATGCTTCAGAGCATAGGCATATAAGGATCAATAAATCTGATCCTGGATCAAAGTTATCTCCTTTATGGATGATTCTAGGGATTGCTGTTGTTGCAGTTGCGCTAATATTAGGATTTAATCATTTCAGCAAGGGCAATAATGGGCCTTTGACAGATTTCTCAGGCAATGCTGTGAAGGTTGATTTCTATGTCATGAGCCAGTGCCCATACGGCACACAGGTTGTTGATGCTATAGCTCCAGCTGTTGCCCAGCTAGGGAATGCTGTTGATCTTAGCATAGATTTCATAGCTAATGATAATGGAGATGGGACATTCCAGAGCCTTCATGGCCAGAATGAAGTATTGGGGAATATAGTGCAGCTCTGCGCAGCAAAGTATGAGCCTCAGAAGTATCTAGAGATGATCACCTGCCAGAATAAGAATGCGGGTGCTATACCTGGGAATTGGGAGAAATGCGCACAGGATGCAGGCCTCGATGTAAATTCTGTAAAGGCCTGTTATGAAGGTGCTGAAGGAAAATCCCTTCTTTCTGATTCGATAAAGAAGTCAGATATAGCAGGAGCTCAGGGCTCTCCTACAATATTCATCAATGGAGTTCCTTATAACGGCGGCAGGAAGACAAGTGACTTTTTGCGTGCTATATGCAATGAATACGGATCATCGGAGAACAAGCCTGAAGCATGTTCTAACATCCCTGAACCTACAAAGGTCAACTTGCTTGTCCTTAATGACGCAAGATGCAAGGAATGCGTCCTTACAGGGTTGATAGGCCAGATCAAAAGCGTATTCCCTGGTCTTGTAGTCCAGTCATTGGATTACAGCGATGCTGAAGGCAAGCAGAAATATGATGACTTAGGTCTTGACAGGCTTCCAGCAATACTTTTTGATGATACTGTAAAGGCTGATGAAGCATATGCTCAGGTAGAACCTTACCTGACACCTATGGGAGAATATCTCTATCTTGAGATAGGGGCTGACTTCAATCCCAAGGCAGAGATCTGCGACAATGGGATAGATGATACAGGCAACGGCATGATCGACTGCAAGGATCCTGACTGCACAGGGAATCTTCTTTGCCGAGCAGAGAAAAAGAACGATTTGCAGGTATTCATAATGAGCGACTGCCCTTATGGGAGGAAAGCGATAGAAGCATTGAAGCCTGTGATCGAGAACTTCGAAGGGAAGATTAAATATGATGTCCATTATATCGCAGGCGAGACAGCAGGAGGATTCAACAGCCTTCACGGCCAGTACGAGGTAGATGAGGATATTATCCAGCTTTGCGTAAAAGAGCATAGCCCTTCAGCATGGTTTGATTATCTCTATTGCAGGAGCATCAATGGAGTCAGAGGCGTAGACTGGAAGAAATGCGCAGCAGAGACTAATGTTGATGCTGATGCTGTCCAGGCATGCTTTGAAGGTGAAGAAGGCGCAAGTCTCCTAAGGGAGGACATAAAGATTGCAGAATCCCTTGGTGTAGGAGGGTCGCCTACATGGATGGCAAACAATAAGTATATGTTCTCAGGCATAGACTCAGAGACTGTAAAGGCAAACTTCTGCCAGTACAATCCTACAGTAGAAGGATGCGAGAACACGCTCAGCTCTGATACTGGGAATGTACCTTCAGGAGCCTGCGGTTAAATGATCTTTTTTTATATTTTTTTTTAATTCTATATTCTTTCTACCATTTATATCCTATATTTATATTGAAGATTATGCTATAGAAGACTATTTCAATCATGAACCATTTTTTCTTTAAGCGTCTGTTCAGCTGTTGATCTTCTTTTTATACTTCTCTATCCACGCCTTAGAGAAAGGCCCTTCGTCAAAGTTCCCGCAGGGGAACTTATGGCAGTCCTTAGGGCATACGTTTACCTTGTTCTTAACTGCGCATTCCAACACTTCACAGTTAGAGCCTATGCTCTTCAGGAAGTCCACATGCTTCTGTGTCTTCTGACAGCCTGAACACACACCATGGTTATAGAGCCCGCATGATTCACAGCAGATTCCGCAGGCGCCTAAATTAAGGTTTGAGTTCATTTTATCCTGATATTAAATCCTCTTCATTTACGCTTTTTCTTTCCATCTTCACTGATCCACTTATGCGTGAGCCAGAATATCAATGAGAAGACGAAAGAGGCAAGTGCAAAATACAGGACCATTGAAAATGCAAGCAGTATCTTCATGCCCCAGCTTACATTATACCACATAATGCTGGATCCTGCAAATGCTGCTGGAACTCCCCCTAGAATGAATAGGCAAATAATAAGGGCTTTTTTCATATTATCACCTCTTAACAGGATTATTTGCAGGAGGGTATTTAAATATTTGGTTTGAAAAATATAAATTAGGTATAAATTAAACCCAACCCATCACAACAATAAATCCAAGGGCTAGCATTATCAAACCTGCAACAAGATGCAGTTTTCTTATATTGTTTTCCTTCCACTTGTCTGCTTTCTTGACGTCAGTATGTCCTAATGCTATAAGGGCGGTTATGACCAATAGAGGAAGTATAAAAAATAGGTTGTACAATAACAGGATAGGGATGGCATAATACCTTGTCGCCTTTTCTGCAAGAAGGCCGAGTATGAATATATAAGGCCCTCCTGTGCATGGAAGCTCGAAAAGGCAGACTACAAATCCCATTAGAAAAGCGCCTAATGGGGATGTCACGCTGTTAAGCATCTTCTTGAGTGTAGGCCTCCATGATCTTGGG
>CAYNQH010000145.1:0-3760 GCA_964399255.1 uncultured Methanosarcinales archaeon
CCAGGAATATCGATCCTGCATTTATTATCCTTGGTAAAAGGCCCATAGGGTCTGCAGTCATCACCTCGAGATGCTCAGGTGCATACTCATTGGTGAAGTCAACTGCCTCGTCAAGGTCTTTAGTCACTATTATAGCGCTATACTTATCCAATGAAGCATCTATCTGCTCCTGCCGAGACAGTTCTTTCCTCTGCACCTCTATCTCTTCTGCAACCTTGTCAGCAAGCTCTCTTGACGGGGTGACCAATACTCCTGCAGCGTTTACATCATGCTCTGCCCTTGCAAGGATATCAGCAGCTACATATCTTGGATTTGCTCTTGCATCAGCAAGTATTACAGCCTCGCTAGGCCCTGCCGGCATGTCTATCTTAACATCGCCGAAAACAAGAAGCTTGGAAGCAGTAACATATATATTTCCCGGCCCTGCTATGACCTTTACCTGAGGGATGGTCTCTGTTCCATATGCCATTGCCGCGATAGCCTGTATGCCTCCTACCCTGTAAACTTCATCAACTCCAGCTATATCTGCAGCTACGAGCGTCTCATACATCCTCGCCCTTGGAGGGGTGCATGCTATGACTCTCGGCACTCCTGCTGCTTTTGCAGCAACAGCAAGTATCTGCATCACGGTAGGATAAGGTGCTGTACCTCCAGGCACATAAAGGCCTGCAGTATCTACTGGAGTTGTCCTCTGGCCCAGGATTATCCCCTTCTCTATCTCCATCTTCCATTCTGTCTCCTTGACCTGAGCATCATGGAATTTTCTTGCATATGCCACCTGGTCCTTTATTGCCTGCACAACTACTGGAGTGACATGGTTATACGCTTCTCTGATCTCCTCAGGAGTCACCCTAAGGCCTGTATCAGCCAGGTCTACCTTATCGAACTCTTTAGTATATTTTATGAGTGCAGAATCACCATTCGCCCTTATATCCTCAAGGATAGGTTTTACCTTCTCCTTGACCTCTTCAATTCCTAACCTGGCTCTCGCCATCACAAATTCCCTATCCTCTTTTTTCATCTTAGACAGTTCGTATATCTTAATCATTCTTTTCTCCTCCAAATTCCTTGTCTAATGCGTATCTTATGCATTCATTAACATCATTGCCCACAAACTCGCAGAACCTTCTCAAGGCTTCCCTCTTCACCTCGCTTGTGGATACTCCCAGGCCTGTCCCTGATATATCACAGCCTTCTGATCTTAGAGCTTCGACTGCAGCCATGACTGCCTTGATCCCGCTCTGGGCGTCTTCAAAGACATAGACCTTTACTTTCTTTCCTTTAAGTTCTGTAAGAGGGTACTCCATCCTGTCTTCTCTTGAAAATCTATAAGCGCATTCCAATGCCTTTAGCTCATCGTTATCCTGCGAGACTGCGATAGCTGCCAATGCCTGGGTGAAGTCCGGCTTCGTAAGCGCTTCAGTAGGCTCTCCGACCTGCCCCCCTAGCCACTGCATCCTTCCCATTCCTATGAGCGGGTGATGGAACCCTGCCATATCAAGGGCTATCTCTGCCTCAGGCGAGTAACCTTTCCTATCTCCCTTGAATTCCTTCGGAGGATAGCTCGGCCTCCCTGTATAGATCGCAATCTTGAGCCTGCCTGAACCTACATATTCCCGGATCAAAGATATCGATTCAGGCTTCATGAAGACCTTATCCTTCTCGCGAAGCAGGGAAGGGGTTTTCAATACAGGCGAAAGTCCGTAGACTTCCTTGAAATATTCAGATCCTAGTATTATCTCCTGGAAAAGCTGGGTCGAGAAATTCTTATATGCATCTCTCGTATTGAGTATGAACGGATCTATAGTCTCCTCAAAATATCTTATGAAAGATTCATCGTTAAGCTCTTCTCTGATCTTTTTCATAAGCACCTTCTTGATATCATCTGGAGGGTGCTTGCTGCTCTCAATAATTTCTCGATTCTCCTCTATGAACTGATCATAATCTGGGCCTGCATACCCTATCTTCATCTTCTTTAGCTGATTCAGCCTCTCAAGTGTAGTCCCTTCAAACCTTATCCCCTGCTCAGCAAGGGTAAGGTCGGTTATTATCAGGCTTATGCAGATCCCTGCCATATCCCATACATCATGCACACCTAAGGATTCGAATTTTCTTACTATCTCCTTTGAAGGCTCTGCTCCACTAAGGCCCATTATCTGGGAGATCTTCTTCACAGTCTCGCCTATAGCGATGCCATACCCTATATGGTCGATGACCACACCATCTACATCAAAAAGGAATATGACCTCCTTGCCTTCTTTAGAAGGCTGTCCTGCAGATGTTTGTGGATATTTTCTTGTTTGTCTTGACTGTTTTTCTTCGCTCATGATAAAGCCTCCTTTACAGCTTCAACTACCTCAGGCATATCCTTCTCGGAAGGCACTCCCAGGTAGGCATATTGATCCTTGAAACCTTCACACACCCAGGTTTTCTTTATGAATATACCTTTTTTCGATAATATGTCATGAAGCTCTCTGCTTGTCTTGCCTTTGATCCTTATTATAACGAATGAAGCCTTAGTGGGCAAGACCTCAACGCCTTTGATCTCGCTAAGAAGGCAGGTAAATCTTTCCTTGCTGCGCATGAAATCAGCAAGTATCTCTTCCTGAAGGTCAAGCGCTGCTGCCGCTCCTGCCAAAGAGAGCCTGTTAACATGGAAAGGCTGGGGTATGCTCTGGATAGAGTTAAGCTTCTCTATGACCTCCTCCTGCCCCATGCAGTATCCTACTCTCAAGCCTGCTATCCCGAAGGTCTTTGACAGGCTTCTTAATATCAGCAGGTTAGGATACTCTTTTATCAGGTCTTTCACAGTATAATCTGCGAATTCATAATAGCACTCGTCGACTATCAATATGCCATTATATTTCTCAAGTATCTTTCTTACTGAGTCTTTATCTGCAAGCAGGTTGCCTGTAGGATTGTTAGGGTTAGCAAGGAATATCATCTTTGTCTTTTGGCTTATCCTGCTTATCAGCTTATCCATATCAAGGTCAAAGTTATCCTCAAGCTCTACAGGCACGACCTTTCCTCCGAAAGACATAGCCACATTAGTATAAGTAGGGAAGGAAGGCACAGGTATGATGACCTCATCGCCTTCTCCTATGAATATTTTAGCCATGAGATCTATGAGGGCGTCGCTTCCGTTGGCTATCATTATCTGGCCTGGCTCCATCTTATTGTATCTTGCAAGCTTCTGGATAAGTTCTGTCTGATGCACAGGGGGGTAAAGGTTGATATAATCAAGCTCTTTGATTATTGCCTGCTTTATCTTTTCTTTCACCTTGATGTTTATCTCTCCATACATCAGCCTGGTGACATCTTTAGGATAGTCCTGACTATGCAGAGGCTTGATGGATGCAAAGCTTTTCTTTATGAGTTCTTTTGCCATGTGAAATGTCTTATTCAATGTTTAGCCTGTTGATCAAAAATTTAAAAGATCAAACAAAAAATAAAAGAGGGCGGTACCCGGGACTTTCAACCAAGGATCGCATGATACGATCCCTGACATTTGAACCCGGACCAAAGGATCCACAGTCCTCTATGCTGACCAGGTTACACCAATACCGCCATCCATGAATATGATCCTGATATATGACCCAATATAGGGTCTTGATGATTAATGTTGATGAAGGCCTTTCCTCTAATCATTTCGGATCTCACCTCCTGCTATTATCTCCTGCTATTATTTTCTCCTCTTTGCCAGTTCAGCCTTGAGCTCTTCAAAGCTTATCCCTTTCTCTGCAAGCAGGACCAGGCAGTG
>CAYNQH010000146.1:0-2822 GCA_964399255.1 uncultured Methanosarcinales archaeon
TGATCTCTCAGGCACTCTTGAAGGCAGTGATACCTCTAAGATAATAGACCTGATGCAGGAGCAGGAGGAAGGCAGGTATGTTTTCAGGACAAAGGTCAACCTGAAGAAGATAGACCCTGTATGGAGAGCACAGCAAGGTTTAGCTCCATTTGATTTTTCAGATGAGAAAGAGCTGAGGAATATAATAAGGGAAGAATTCGACTCGCCAACATGGTTCTTGAAGAAAGGAGAATCTTTGAAAGATGTAAGGAAATACAATAGGCCTTTCACGTTACAGGCGAAAGGATGCAACTTCGCTACCGGCGCAACAATAAGCGGCTGCGAGTACTGTTTTGTCGATGCCAAGAGCAACGACGGCAGGGCTGAAGGAGGATTTTACCTTAGCCCTGAGAATGCAGTCCTTAGCTTCAATAGGTATGCTAAAGATCTTGAGCTCAATGTGATGAGGGTATCCGGAGGAGAGCCGACGCTTGCTTTAGATTATATCCTTGACCTTCTTGAGCTCATGCAGGAAGAGATCCCTGAGGTGCAGGCGCAGTTTGACACGAACCTAAGCACAGGCATGCTCATACAGGAGCTTGAGCAGGAAGGCATATACCCTGCAGGCATACTTGAGATGATCGCGCAGTATCCTGTAAAGGTGCTTGCAGCATTCAAAGGGACTGATGATGATAGCATAAAGAAGAATACCCAGACTAGGTGCACTGTTGATATGCAGATCTATTCGCTCAAGAAGCTCATCGATGCCGGGCTTGATGTTTTCCCTGAGATGTATAATCCTGATCCTGCAACCCTGCCTTCATTCATCGAAAGGCTCGGAGAGGTATTCAGAGGGAAAGTCTTGGATTCAGTTATACTCCGGCTCAACGTAGAGCATATCAAGGCATATGGGCCGACAAGAGAGAGGCTTGCTATGATTAAAGGCCGTTCAAATATGGAAGTATTCCAGTACGCCTGGCTCAAGGAGAAAGAGTGGGAATCTAACCTTAAGAAGGCAGAGGATATCCTGGACAGGATGATCCATGACCGTTATGGCCTTAGGTATAGGCAGATATTGAGGAATGAGGTCAGGCTTTAGGCTTAGACAGCCTTAGATAGTCTTAGGCATTTTTAGACATTTTTAGGAGGAGAAGATGATGCATTGCAAAAGAGAATCGCTAGAGAAGAGAATATTCATAATAAGCCCTGTTAGGGACAGGTCAGAAGAAGACCCTGATATAAAAGAGATAAGGGAGTATGTCGCAAACCTTAGGGAGTTCCATATAGTCCATTGGCCTTATGATACTACAGACCAGAAAGACCCTATAGGATATAACATCTGCATGGAGAACGCTTTCGGAATAGAAGGGAAGACAAACTCTTTCGGGATACAGAAAGCTAATGAGGTCCATATATGGTTTGACCCTGAAAGCCAAGGCTCAGTGTTCGACTTAGGTATGGCATTCGTCCTGAATAAGCCTATCTATGTGATAAATTATGCCAGACTTGAACCTACTCCGGATAAGAGCTTCACAAATGTCCTTATGGAAAAGCATGCAGAATATATGGTCCGTGTAGGTGTGATGCTGCAGGAATATAAGGATATGTGCTGCCACTGATCCAATAAAGGGATCAGGCTGCTTTCTCTTCAGGCTGTGCAGCATCCGGATTCTTTCTTTTATACTTTATTATCGCAGGAACCACATCAAAGTCGTTCTCTATAGTCACCCTTCCTTTATTTGCATTATAGGCTTTCTTGACCTCGGTCTCGAGCCTGTTTAGGTATCTTACTCCATACTCGTCGCAGCCGAAGTCAAATGCTATTATCTTTCCGCTGTCATCAAAGTGTGCAGGTTCATGGGTATTTCCCGGATATCTTGATCTTATCTTCTTAGGTATCTGGGTGTCCAGCACCCCTACATTGCAGTATATCATTGCAGGACCTTTGATGTTTTTTGGATCTATCGGTGGCTCTGCTTTTGTAAGCGCTTTATGATAATTTCTGATTATTAAGTTAGTCATTCCTGCTGTGTTCCAGAAATGATATGTATACTCCTGGCCCTCATTGGCCTTTCCTAACAGGCTTGTGTATACCTCGACAGCTCTCTGGAAGGTAGGGTTCTCACGCAGATTTCCCATATCCTCTTTTGTTTTTCCAAGATGCGAGTAATCAGCTTCTTTAAAGCCAAGAGAGTCATTCATAGAGATCATCTCATTGAGGAATCCTTGGTAAGCATCAGGATAACGCGCTGACCTGTTATTCTCATCCCTGGCCAAGAGGTGCTTTGTCCCGTCAACAACTATTATTATTGGCTGTTCGTTTATTACCTCTGTCCTTCTCCCTTTGAGGAGCCTTTGGACCATAACTTCCTTGTTATTGTGACTTTCTGTCGAGCCTACTTTAGTACCTATAAGAAACTCGACGCCCTCTTTTTTCAGCTCTTCTATTATCGGAGCAGTAGGGAGGTAGCCGTAGCTTAAGTTAGGTACGACCAGGACCTTCCTACCAAACTTCTTTGCCTGTGCATTAACTTTGGATATGTAATCCTTCAGAAGCGAAGCTTCATGCGCTACGCATTCTATCTCAAACATATCTTCTTTGAACAGATTTTCTACATCCTCTTGAGTTCTTTCAAATATTGAGAGGTAATCATTAAAATTAAAATGGTTCTTTACATGCCTTTTCATCTTCTCATCATCTACCGTCCTACGGAACCGGGTATACTCAAGGTTTCTGTGAAGCTCATCATTTGAATCAAACTTGCCTTCCTTGAATGTACCGATGGTTTCAATCCATCGCTTGACTGTCTCATGGAGAAATATTCCAAATCATCTATCATTAG
>CAYNQH010000146.1:2832-3730 GCA_964399255.1 uncultured Methanosarcinales archaeon
GACTTTTGGAGCTCTTTTACAAGATATAATGTCCTCTGGAGATTGTTCTCTTTCATGAGAGAAAATGTTGTTCCGATATCCTCCAGGTCTTTGAACTCAAGCCTTCCTTCTTCCATCTCTGCAAAAAGTTCTTTCTGTTCATCCCATTCTGTCTTTGAGAGGGCTAAAGCAATGTCAAATGCCCTGGTGGGATTTTCTTTTGCGAATTCAGTGTATCTTGACATGACATTTGCGAAGTCACTGCTATGAGCAGTGCATATCCATGAATAGATCTTATCGACGCTTTCGCTTGATATGCCTTTCTTGATTATCTCTGGTGCATAGGATGCGGTAAGCCTGCTATCCAGCTTGTGCATCTTTTTCAGTGAATCCCAGAATCCCTGCATCTGCTCAGGGCTATAATTGGAGACTGCTTGGAGAACATCCTGCTCAGCTACAGCATTGAAGTATGTTCTTACAAAGTTAGCATCCTCTCCGCCTCTGTCTGATTCTTGGCATAGGTCTCTTATATGGCTGTCACCATTTACCCTTGAGCTTTTCAATAGGACATCGATTATCCTCTCTCTTTCCTTGATAAGTGTTTCAATACCCTCAGAACCATTTTTTTGGTAGTCCTCAACGATCTTTTTGGTCTCATTTACAACATCATTCAGATTGTTGAGATCAGCCAATATAAAATCTTTTATTGTTCTTGTATGGAAATACCTATTGGAGTCTGAAATCCAATACTTTACATTGCATCCGTGATAAGGATCTACCACCATGTTTATCAGATTAGTTACCCTTGCCAGGATGGGGTCTGCACCCTCTTGACTGTGCGAATAACTGCTAAGCATATCTATCAGTCCATCTTGTTTTTCTGTCAAGAGCTCGCAGCTGTCGATGGCCTTTAGTATCT
>CAYNQH010000147.1:0-3720 GCA_964399255.1 uncultured Methanosarcinales archaeon
GATCGTTCTTCATGAACTTTTCAAACACAAGGTCTGCAGAACACTTCCTCTGTTCGTAGAGGATAGAATTCTTAAGTAACCCTGAAAGCTCTACAGAAAAAACATATTTCTCAAGAATCTTCTTTATCTCATTTTCTATCTCTTCCTGAGCTTTTGAAGGCTTGAGCTCCTCTTTGGATTCGATCATGCTCTTCCTTTCTTTCTTCTTTGATATCCTTGTCAGTATTATTATGAACACAAGAGATATGGTGAAATTAAGGATAGTCACCTTGCCGAGCTCCATCCTCTGGAAAGGAAGGAAATCCCCGAACTTGCCTATGAAAAAGAAGATTATGGAAAGCACCAGTGAGATAAGGAGCAGGTGGGGGAAAGTCTCGTCTTTGAACTCCTCGACGAATATGGTAAATGCGAAAAGGGTTATTATAGAAAGGCTCATGCCAGAAAATACTATTATGAACTCTTCCATTGTCGATGCGCTGAGCCAGAGCAGGAAACCTATAAGCGCAATATAGCAGACAAAGAATTTTATATGGACAAAAGTCCTTGTCTCCTTCAGGTCTGAACTGCCTTCTATAACATCATTTATTGCCTGGTTGATGGTCTGCCTGGTATGGCCCATGTTGAGAAGCACATTCTTTATCTCGCCTTCGCTATAGCCTTTCTTCTTCTGTTCCTTTATGTAATCTCTTAACGAAGCGATAACATATCTCAAGGTCTTCTCATCAAGGTCCTTTACAGGTTTTTTCTTGTCTTTCTTGACCCTGAACTTCTGGTCTTTTATCCGCCTTACTGCTTTCCTTATGACATCGTCGTCATGGCCTTGGTATAGAAGCGATTTTTTTATGGCGTTGAGCGAATAACCATGATGCATCTCCTGTTTTATGTATTTTTCGATCTCATCCTCGAGATAATCTGAGATATCCGGCATTTTCAACCTCTTTTTTGTTTTTTATGATTATGATTTATCTTCCTCTTCCTGATCTTCATCATCAGTCTCTTCATCATTTCCTTCAGAGTCCTCATCCTCCTCTTGACCATCATCATTATCTTCAGAATCTTCTTCAGCAGCCTCATCAGAATCATCCTGCTTGGACTCTTCTTTATCTTCATCCGGCATGGATTTCAGTACATGCTCAAGCTCTGGGTGGAGCTTCCTTTTAGGTGCATCTTCCTCATCTTCTGCATCCTCATCAGAATCTCCCTCATGTATTTCATCATCCTCATACTGATCTTCAGACCCTTCTTCACCAGCCTCATCCTCATCAGTGCCATCATCTCCTTCTGCACCATATCCCTGCTCTTCCCTTCCTTCAATATCCTCTTCTTCCTCGCCATATTCATGCACATCGCGGGCAGGAGAGCTCTTCTTCTCTTCATATATCTCGAGCGGACCTAGATGCTCAGTATCATGGCGCTGTATGGCTATACCGCCTTTAGGCTGTTCTTTTATCTCGACAACTTCCAGGTCGCCAAGCTTCTTCTGTATATCCTTTGCCTTCTCCTCATCTTCTATAGGATACTTCTGTGCGATCTCCTCAAACATCTTCTGGGCAGCCTCTTTTGTAGGCAGGTCAAAATACTCAAAGAATTTTCCGGTTGCCTTCAGCACAAAGCTTCTTCCTTTCTTCTCTTTTGATATGAATCCCAGGTCTTCAAGCTCTTTTATGTGGTCATAAGCCTTGTTAGTCCTTATCTTTATGACCTCTGATTGGAGAGCAGGGGATTTCCATGCGATCACTGCAAGGGTAGCTATGACCTGCTTAGAAAGTTCTGTATGGGGATTTATCTGCTGTACAAGAGAGAGATATTTTTCACGGACAGTAAGCTTCCATCCTTTGCCTTCGGGGGTGACCAGAAGAGGAGACTTCCTGTCTTCATACTCTTTCTTCACCTCTTTAGCAGCATGCTCGATATCCTTAGGATTGACGCCTTTTATAAGATTTAGAAATTCCTCTAGCTCGACAACCCTTCCTGCAGAGAATATTATAGCTTCTACCTGCTTCTTAAGCTCTTCAATGTCTAGTGTCATCTTACCCCTTTTTTAGCCTATATTTCTCGCCTGCCTTCAATACCATGCCCTTCTCTTCCATCTTTTCTATGAAAGGGGCCAGCTGGTCTTCAGGGATACCTGATTGTTTGGAAAGTTCATTTAAATCTTTTTCCTTTTCTTTCAGTAAAATAATGATATTATTCCTCAGGAGATGGACTGAATTCTTCTCAAGGATCTTCATCTTGGCATTGTTGTTCTTGACCACCATATCCATCTTATGGAGCCTTGCCTGGAAATCATTGAGGAACCCTGACAGTTCCATAGCCTGGAAATCTATCTTGGCAGGCTCTAGGACCTCTACTGAAGAAGGCATGAAATTAAAGCAGAAATCAAGCAGCACACCAAGGTCTTCCACTATCATCTCAACCTCTACATAGGCTGTGAACATCTTATCATGCTTCTCAGGCTCTGCATATTCCTCTTTGAGAACCTCCAGGAACTTAGGCTCTGATTTCTTAAGGTCATCGACCACCTTCTTCAAAGTGTTCGAAACATGGGCTGCCGGAGCTCCCATAACCTCAATAATGCTCCTGACCAGCAGATATCCATTCTCCAGCTTCTCTGATAAGTTTACCATAGGAATTTAGAAATATCAGGCCTTTTTAAATGTTTTGGATAATATATTCATATCTTCCTCCATATCAATATGGCTATTATCAGGACCAAAAGGCCTATGAAAAAGTAGAGCACAAGCTTCCTTGCAGCCATTGTCTTGGACTCATAAACCTGAGTAAAACCTCCTGTTACCCTATTAGTTGCCCTATCATCTACAGGTTCTGCAAGCATGCCCTGTTCTTTATCATTTCCTTCGCTTCTTTGATCCGGGATGGCCTCTTTAGGACTATCTGGTCGGCTATCTGGCCCTTCCTGTTCTTTTTCTACCACTGTAACTGTTTCTGTAATCTCATAATCAGTAGTCTGATCATCTTTCTTGATCTTTACCTTAAGGCTATATTCTCCCGGCTCTGCATCTACTATGTTAGTGAGATGTATGATGACAGATGAGTTAGGAAGCATATCAAATGTCTCAATGTTGTCCATCCTGTTGCCAGAATAGCACTTGCTGCTCCTGTAGATATAGCTCCATACATCTATATGGTGTTGCAGGATATCTGGATTGGTTATAGCCAGATCGATAGTGTATGGCTCTCCAGAGAATATTGTCCTGTTAAGTTCCAGGATCCTGTACTCTATATTCCTTCGTAAGGCAGAAGAAATGGTTTTATCTGATGAGCTTTGTGAAGATGAGCTCGAACCTGCTGATTTTATCTCTTCGCATAATGAGGAGGTTATCCCTTCTACGATAACCTTCCCTTCTGCAGATTCATCCAGGCCTTCAACTATCAGGCCATACTCACCGGAGGATATGCTCTCATCACAGTTGGGCTTAAGCTGTATCGGGATGCTTACATCTATCATCTTATATTTAGTATAGATATTTATCTTGGTAGTCTGGCTTATCTTTGCCCCCTTATCATCTTCAAGCCAGGCTTCAACCACTGATTTTGAAGTGTCTCCTTTATAGATCTCAAGATTCACGTTGAAAGACTCTCCGAACTTCACCCTGCCGTCTGTCCCTGTATATATCTCAGAGATAGATATGCTCGTGTCTGATACCCTCTTGTCCCCTTTTACTATAACGATACTACCTGCCTCTGCTTCTCTGCACG
>CAYNQH010000148.1:0-3698 GCA_964399255.1 uncultured Methanosarcinales archaeon
TTACCCTTGCATCAGCCCTGACCATCTTCAAGATCTCTGCATCTTTCTCTTTTAGCATCTTAAACAGACAAGACCTATTTCGGCTTAGCCTGCTGAGCAGCCTGCTCTGCTCTCTGCTCAAGGTTCAGCTTGATCTTCTCTTCATCCTTCCTGTCTATCCCGAAGATATTGCCTGTGCTGTTATCCTTGAACTTATATGTCATATCCTGGTATACTATCCTATAAGGCTGGGCATTAAGCTGCTTTTCTATCTTATCCTGGCCTATCTTATATCCCTGGTAAAGGCCTACTCCTAGGCAAGCCCCCCCTAATACTACTGCTCCGATTGTATTTGTTATCCAACCCATCTTAGTTACCTCCTACATAATATTTCCAGACATCATAGAAGAATTCTAATGTCTCTGAATCTTTCTTAGCCTTAACCTGCTCAGGACCAGGCTGTTGAGCTACGCTATCCCCTCCAGGAATGAACTCCTTTGCCTTAGCTGCGATGTCAGGAGGAAGCCTGTTCATAAGCTCCTTTGCTACAGGGAGAAGGTCTTCATAAGGAAGTGAAGCTACCTCAAGAGGGAACTCTTTTATCCCTTTCCGGGTCATTTCCATAACATACTGAGGATCCTCTGAGAACTCTGCCTGCACCCTCTTCCTTACTATAGAATCAGGTGATTCGACAACACCTATGATACAGCTGAAGACATCTTCAGCAGGCCTCTGCTTGAGGCTGCCTGCGACAATGCTTATATCTGCCGGCACGTTATCCTTCCCTATCTCGATAAGCCCCTTATTGGACTGGATATACTTATGGATGTTCCCCTGTGTGTCAGTATCGAATACTACTACATCTCCTGGGCCGTAATCTGCTGACACCCCTTGCCTCATATTGATTTCCTGCTGTATCTGCCCATAATTCTTATAGGTCAATGCAGCCCCTCCAAATGCACTCCCTACTGCAAGAGTTCCTACTAATGCAGCAGAATAAAGAACTTTTCCGATTCCCATTTTATCACCACCAGTGTTTATCTGATATCTTTGCCGGATATCCTTGCCTGATATCCTTCTCTGATCGAGTACCTCTATTGGACTCGCTTAGTAATATCATAAGGAAGCAGGTTTAATAAGAGTTTTTCAAAAAAAAGATAAGTATTTCCGGCCTTGCAATCAGATATTAGAGATATTCCGGAATAGTTCCGGAATAATGATGAAAAGTTGAAAGAAATTCAAGAAAAACAAAACAGGACTCAATAACCCCTATCTACCTCCATGTGATATATGCACAAATCTACAAGCTTTTTCTCAAGTTCTGCGTTAAGGTTAGCGTCAAGAACCTTATTCATCATCCCAGTCCAAGTTAAAGGCTTGTCTTCAGAGTTATCTTCTCCACATTGGTAGTTAAAAGTATTTTTAGCCCAATCAGAGACTATCTTGCTAGTAGATTCCTCTGCCACTCTTCTTACCCACGGTTCATATGTTAATATTTCGTTTATCTTAGGTCTAGCGCTGTGATACAAATCGTATTTATAAGCAGCATTGTAATCATGGTTAAGATCATCTCTCCTAACAAATCCAATAACTGGGTCTACCATATATACCTTATCTGTTATCATTCTTATTGGTGGATCCCTCTCCAATCCTATAATAGGATCCACTACAAACACCCTATCTATCAGATCTCTCATTGACATGCATTCTCCTCCATTAGGTTGATGATTATACCTACAGAAAAAGGCTTAATAAATATTATTCAAGAAAAACAGAAATATTTCCGGATTTAGTATTGTTAGACAGGCCTACTAGGGCAGTGTAAGAACTGTCGTGTTGCTGTAGAAAGCACCCATCGTCTCTTGATTGGTCTCATTCAAAGACCCCCCTACATTTATGAGGTGTATCCTCTGGAGAGCATAGCACATATCTGATTTTGTCTTGCTGACTATATAATCACAGACAGTATAATCCCCCTGATAGGCAAGGTTCAACAGGCAGGAGTCATAGGCTGACCTATTGATATCGATATAGTCGCAGTATAGGATATCCTTGCTGACCTCAGCTACTGCAATCAGGCATCTCTCCTTATCTGGAAGCCTTTCTATCCCATTGCAGAGCAATGCAGCCTGCCTTGGATTCTCCTCAGCCACAGGAACTATCCTGTTTACTATCTCTCTTATAGGCAAGCCGTAGAAAGGACCTCTATCCACTTTCTGTATGCACCTGCCATCCTGGCATTCCTGGCTCTCTCCGCAATCACTGTTAAGCCTGCATTCAGGAGTTGATAGGATACATGCACCATTCACACATGTCTCATCTGTTCCGCAGTCCCTGTCCTGCCTGCACTGAGGAGTTATTATCTTCAGCTCACAGCTGCCTGATACGCAGGCCTCATTAGGATCACAATCTGCATCACCTATGCATTCTATCTGAGGTGCAATAGTCACGCACTCATTATCTACGCACTCTTCATTGAGCTCACAGTCTATATTAGCCAGGCAGCCTACTTCCATGATACATTCTCCTTCAACACATCTCTCTCCTTGCAGGCATTCCCCATCCCTGATGCATCCTGGTGTAGGTACTGCCTGCTTTTCGAAGACTTCAAATTCTACTTTTGCAGGAGCTGATTGGTTCCCATATCCTACTACTACATCAAGAACATACACTCCTGCTGTTACAAATGCAGGAAGGTCAAGCTCCTTAAGTATAGGAAGGGTAGTCTCTATAGCCTTAGATTCCCTATCAAAGTATATGACTTTCCTGGAGTCCTTGTTTGTTATGATATAAGTTACGTTGATATCAAACCTTGGAGTGTTGCCCATATTGGTGACCTGCACCTTAAAGATAAAAGGTTCTCCGGGGTATGGCGCTTTCGTGAATACTTCTGCAGAAACATCAAGGAGGTGGTGCGGTATAGGAAGAGGTATAGGCTCTATCTGCCTGAATTTTAAGAATGTGAAGCTGCCTAAAGAGACAAGCCCTATGAAAAGGACAACGATAGATATAGCGACCCAATCATGCTTTTTTGGCTCTTCTTTATACAGGGACTGTACTGCCTCATCTACCTGATCTGCAGGATAGCCATAGCTGATAAGGTAGTTCCTCAATACATTGATGTCATATCCTGCATCAAGATACTGCTTTATGTACTGTACAAGAGCCTGATCAACCAACCAATATTCACCCCTTTACAATGCTTTAAAAGGGCTTTATTAATAAATATTTCGATAGATTGCCCAGAATTGCCTAGATTTTAGTTTTTCTTATGTAATATTCTAAAGGTCTTACCTTTTTTTTCTGCCTGAGAGCATCAAGGATCTCTTCTTCTTTAGCTATTGAAGATCTTATCTTATTTATAGACCTTGAATAGCTCTCAATCTTTCCTGAATAATATCCATTCAGCATCCTCTGCCTTAGGCTGGGTGACTTAAGGCTGTTCCTGAGCTCGTATTTCAACAGCTCGTATTCTCTTATATCCTTGTATGCAGGAGCTATCTTGTTCCAGAGCTTTGCACAGGCAGGGTATTTTGATCCATAAAGGATGCCTTCCAGGTCAAATCTGCTTATTAGGTTTAGGCCTGCATTTCTTGCATAAAGCCTGCCTGCCATCTCATAGTCTGTATTTGTTATCATGATACCTTGCCCTATCGGCACCTTGATAGAATGCTCAAGGACATGGATGAACTCGCTTACCTGTTTTGCTTCAACATTAT
>CAYNQH010000149.1:0-3690 GCA_964399255.1 uncultured Methanosarcinales archaeon
ATATTCTCACTGAGCATATTGATGGCGATAGGCACTATAGCTGCGACATCTTACCTTATAAAATTCGATTACTGGATATATGAGAGGATAAAAGGCTACCTTGATGTGTTCGATGTCATAGGCGCCAGCCAGGAGCTGCAATACCTGCCTACAGATGTTGAATATGACATAATCCTCTGCGGGTATGACCGGATAGGATACAGCATATTCGAGAAGATAAAGAACATGAAGAAGAGCTTTGTTGTTGTCGACTTCAACCCTGATGTCATAAAGAGGCTTGTAAAGAAGAAGATCAACTGCATATATGGAGATGTAGGGGACCTAGAGATACTTGAGAGGCTTAACCTTGACAAGGTAGAGTTGGTAGTGTCTACTGTGCCAAGGCTGGAACAGAACCTCTTGCTGATAAAGAAGACAAAAGAGGTCAACAAGAAAGCTATAACTTTCGTCACTGCAGATGATACAGAAGAAGCTTTGCAGCTATACGAAGAAGGAGCAGACTATGTAATCCTGCCCCACTTCCTTGGAGGGGATCATGTGTCTCTCCTTATAGAAAGCTTCACCAATGACCTTGACAAACTGATCAAGAATAAGTTTGAACATATAGACCAGCTGAAGAAAAGGAGGGAAATGGGACATGGCCATCCAAAAAGAGCGTAATAGCAAAGAGAGAGGTTATGATCTTAACAAGATCAGGGCAAAAGCAGTAGAGATGGAGCCTATAATAAGGATAGGGAAGAAAGGGATCACTCCGGAGATAATCGAGGAGATCGGAAAGCATCTCAAGAAGAGGAAGCTTATAAAGATAAAGATGCTCAAGTCCGCATCAGACACGAACGACAGGAAAGAGGTCGCTAAAGAGATCTCAGATAAGACAGGATCTGAAGTCGTGCAGCAGATAGGGCAGGTCATAGTCTTATATAGGAAGTGATATGACCTGATGGCCAGATAGTAAACATCAAGAAAGCAATACCATATAGACTATCACCCAATGATTAAGGAGAGGAAAGTGCGACAACCTTGACTTTCGCACCGAAAACCATTTAAATATAAAAACTATATAATAATAAAAAAGCGGTGAAAAATGCCAGGGCTACAAGATTTATGGAAAGATGCTGTTGAAAGGATGGTGACTGGGAAGCCTGCAGAGGCACCTCTCCCGAAGAAAGGCCTTGGAAAGTACGGATTTTCAGAGGAATTCGCAGAGGTCTTAAGAGGCATGCCCCTCCAAAAGACAGGTTTCCCCCAGTCCATCGCAAGATACTCCCTTACATACCAGTCATTCACACTCTCTATAGAAGAGACATACTTTTGGATAATGCATCACCTAAGGACAGACCTGAACTTTTCAGAGGCGATAAAGGTCAAGGATATATTCACCTCATCAGAGCATTCATCCTTCTGGGGTCATGCCCAGCAGAGGATGGCCATACAGCAGGACAGGGTATCGCAATACCTTGCTACAGTAGGCAAGCTTGTCAAGGACCTCTTCCAGCTGGTGAGAGAGATGAGGATACTCGACGAGAGGCTCAGCTACTATGAAGACAGCTACAAGCCGAACAAGTCAATAGCAGAGCCTGCAGAGATAACTCTCAAAGGGTATTATGTTGACCTTGTCGAAGGGACAAAAAGTTCAGCATCAGTATACGGCCTTGCGCAGCAGCTTGGCTTCGCCACACTCCCAGACCTGTTTTATGGTGTTCACCCTAAGAGGGCGGAAGATGTAGGCAAGGTGGTTGATAAGCTTGAGTTCAACAAGAAAGTCAAAGAGGTCCTGAAGAGGAAGCTCTATGCATACCTCAAATGGAAAGAAGAGACATACAAAGAGCTCAAGAACAGGAGAAGATTCCAGGTCAAGTTTTTACGGCAGCACTATGACACTATAGACCTATACTTAGGATGGATAAGGCCTTACCTAAGGAACCTTCAGAAGCTCAGGATGAGGAGCGACAGGATGGACAGGGCAGAGCTCGTAAGCGCATTTGAGACTGCAGCCGTAGAGATAGAGACATTATACACAAAACCTATCGGTACGCATTATTCATGCATACTCGCGACATTTGATTATGTGGCTACACCTAAGATGGACTACCATCATAAGGATGAATACCACCAGAAAGGCCCTATCCATGTCGGAAGGGTCAACTTTGAGCTGAGGGCATATGCCTGGACAAAGAAGGATATAGAAAACTACATAGCCATGAGGCGAGAGGAAGACCTTGAGCTGCTCGGCGGTGTCGATTCATCGCTCAAAGAAGCGATAGACTCATTAGGTGATGAGCTAAGGCAGTACCTAAAAGAAGCAGGAGAGAAGTTCCCAGAAGACAATAAGCCTCCTGCTCCAAAAAGGGTTGAACCTACGATATTTGAGCCTTTCATAAGCGTATTCAAAGGTTTTGGAGAGATGTTCAGCCTGCTGATACCTAAGATAGAGATGAAGAAGAAAGAAGGACCGACATCTTTCCAGATGGAAGGTGATAAGTCAAAGGCTAAAGGGGATGCGTTAACTTTCATGCATGTATGCTATAAGAACTACAAGAAAGCCCATAGGATGGTGATGTGGTAGCATGCTAGACCTAGAGGATATGAAGAAACTGCCTCCGGCAGAGAGGATCAAGAAGCTCAAAGAGCTGGAAGAGCAGATGGAGAAGGAGAAAGAGATAGCTAAAAGGATGATAAAAGAGAGCATATCCGAGATCGAGCAGAGGCAGGAGATAGAGGTCATAATAGAATCAGAAAGAAGAGTGAGAAAATCCAGGAATAAGGAAGATGAAGAGGAGCTTGAAGAAACACTTGCTAAAGAAGACGAAAATAAAGAGAGGATTGAGGAGCAGAGAGAATACGGCCTTAGGATAAAGACGAACATCCCTGGAATGCAGGAGATAGAGGGGGATGATGTTGTCGATGAGATAAGAAGGCTCACCTATATCCAAGGCGAATGGAAGGACACAGAAGTAAGCCTATACAACCAGATAAAGCACGGCCTACAGGCAGCGGCCAGCTATGAGGACCATCCTGAAAGTGTCATGGAATCGCTTGATGAGGCGATGAAAGCCCTTAAAGCGATGGGATATAAGAGGATGAGAAGATGATATTTGAATACGCCACCCCTATGGACAGAGGTTACGAACCAGTCATAACCACCTCGACGAGCCTTAGCAGCCAGAGCTACGACCGCGAGATAGAAAGACCTATAACCGCAGTCCGAGAGATAGGCCGTACAGTGATCGACGGGCAGCAGGGCCCTTTCAGGCAGACAGTCCAAGCTGCAGCAAGAGAAGGCCTGAGCAGGATCGAGCTCCAGCCCGGCCAGGGCGGAGGAGGCCCAGGAGGCATTGATGCCTATGGAAGGGAAGCGAGAGAGGAACTGCAGGAGATCAGCCGCGCTCAGGGAGTAGAGATCACAAGCGTGCATACTTCTCCTCAGCTTGTCGGCAACGTATCAGGACTTGGAAGGGAAGGATTCAGCGAGGGAGAGAGGGAGAGAGCTATCAACGAGGTCAAGAGAGCTATAGAATTCGCGGCTGATGTCGCAAAAGGAGGTTCTGTCGTCTATCATACAGGAGAGTTCCCAAGGCCGATGTATCATGAATTCCCTGAATTCGAGGCCCATCAGGAAGAAGAGGAGAAAGCCACTTGGCACCTTGTAGATCCTAAGACAGGGCAGGTCATAAAAAGCGTAAGAGAAGA
>CAYNQH010000150.1:0-3677 GCA_964399255.1 uncultured Methanosarcinales archaeon
GGTGAATGAGGCTCTTGTAGAATCTATCTCCTACCTGCTGGCTAAAGAAGCAGTTCTAGAGTTTGGAGTGCCCGACGGAAACTCTTTTGTGGAATATGCTTACAACATTCTTTTGAAGAAAAATATAGAGAATCCTGAATATTCTGATTACACCTACCTACCTTATGCTAGGCAATGGATAGAAAACAAAGGGGTCCAGCAAGCATACGACCTTTACAAGGAATCTCCTGATAGGTTCTATGAGAAGGTTATCAAGCCTCAGCTTTAAGATAATCCTATTTAAAAACCTTTCTTTTTATAAAAACATAGATTTAAATATCCTTCGTCCTTTTGATTAGACTCTATGCAAACCGAAAATTTCAAGAAAATATTTGTTGGAGATGACCCTTTCAAGGATATCCTTGGACAGGACAAGATCAAAGATGAGCTGAAGTCTGCACTGCTTGTAGGAAGGAACCTGATAATAGTAGGGCCTCCAGGGATAGGCAAGACTACGCTGGCTAAGAATATAGCAAAGCTCCTGCCTGAGATGGAAGTCAATGACTGCCCCTACCACTGCGACCCTAAGAGCCCTATATGCCCGGAATGCAAGGCAGGCAGGTCAAAGAAGAAGAAAGTCTCAGGGATAAGCAGGTTCATAAGGATACAGGGAAGCCCTGACCTTACTGTTGAGGATATGCTTGGTGATATAGATCCTATCAAGGCATTGAAGTTCGGGCCATTGAGCATGGAAGCGTTCTCTCCAGGAAAGATATTCAAGGCTAACAACGGCGTATTGTTCTTTGATGAGCTGAACAGGTGCCCTGAGAAGCTGCAGAACGCTCTTCTCCAGGTACTTGAGGAGAAGAAGGCGACCATAGCGAGCTATGATGTAGATATTGAGGCAAATTTCATCCTTATCGCTACCATGAACCCTGAAGATTCTTCTACAGAAAGGCTTTCAGACGTCCTCCTTGACAGGTTTGATGTCGTATACATGGCCTATCCTGAATCTTTGGACATAGAGAAGGCAATAGTGAAGCTTAAGGGGAAGAAGCTAGAGGTAGACTTCCCTGATAAGCTTGTGGATTTTGCGATACATTTCGTCAGGCTCATGAGGGAGTCGGACAAGCTGGAGAGGGTGCCGAGCGTCAGGGCATCTTTAGGGCTTTATGAGCGCGCCCAGTCTAACGCAGTGCTTAAGCAGAGATCCAAGGTAGAGCTTGATGATCTTATAGATGCTGTGGTTTCTGTTATATCCCACAGGGTGAAGCTCAAGCCGAGCGTCCATTATCTCCAGAGCCCGGTTGACTTTGTCAAGAAAGAGCTTCAGAGGTTCTGCGAGGACCGAGGCGTGTCGATAGAGGAACAGAAGGGTGATTACCCGTGACACAGAAGTACAGATCTCTGAATTGAGCAAGGCAGAGGAGCTTTCTGGCAAGCTGCAGTTCAATGATGTTGATGACAAGCTGATGCATTCTGTGATAGAGAATGACAAGCAGGTCATTGAGGAAGGCAAGCTTCTCGAGCAGGCATTCAACCAGGGGCTCAGCTCTTTCACCCCAGACATGATGTTCGAGCAGATGGTCCGGGACTATAAGCTTGCTGAGAAGATATATGGTGATAGGCTTCTAAGACAGATCTTCGGCTATGACCCGGATGAGCTTGAGAGGAACATCAAGATCCCGGAGTTCCAGCGCGAGCTTAAGAGAAGGATGGAAGAGACCCTTGATGATCTCAAGAAGAAGAAGCTTCTGGATAAGGATAACACTATCACTGAAAAAGGCCTTGAGCTTGCCTCTTTGGTAGTCTATGTCGAGGAGCTGGACAATATGATGCCAAAAGGCCTTGCAGGAGAGAAGATCCATAAGAAATATGCCCATTACGGCGATAAAGGCGATGTCTACAACTTCAAGAAAGGCAGCAGGTATAAAGATATCTCTATAAGAAGATCTTTGAAAAAGGCTGTACGCAGGGGCCACAGCAAGATAGAGGTCGATGACCTCCAGGTGCATGAGAGGATAGCCAAAGGACAATGCTATATCATATATGCCATAGACTCTTCAGGAAGCATGAAAGGCCGGAAGATAGGCGTCTGCAAGCGTGCTGGAGTGGCCCTGGCGCATAAGGCCATCAGCGAGAGGGATAAGGTGGGCCTGATAATCTTCGGGGATGAGGTGAAGGCGACAGTGGATCCAACTCTTGATTTCACAAGTCTTCTGAAGGAGATAACTAAGATAAAGGCTTCAAAGGAGACTGATATCGCGATCACTATCCAGAAAGCAGTAGAGATGTTCCCCCGGATCGAGGTCACTAAGCATCTTCTCCTTCTTACTGATGCTCTGCCTACTATAGGTTCTGACCCTGAGAAGAACACCCTTGAGGCAGCCTCTTTTGCGAAGAGCAGCGGAGTCACAATCTCACTGATAGGCATCAACCTTGATGAGAAAGGAAGGAAGCTGGCAGAGAAGATAACTGAGATAGGGCAAGGCAGGTTCTATACTGTCGCTGACCTAAAGGATGTCGATAAGCTTGTCCTTCAGGACTATTATTCTGTCTATTGAGAATTTATATTAGATTCTAATCTTTTGATTATATCTTTAAGGCTTTTTGTCTTTTTCTCAAGATATTCTTTTGGTATCTCTTTACCTTCGTACATGCTTTTATTCCTTCTTTTTCTAAGGTCATCTATTATGGATTAATCCTCCTCATTGATTATGCCTCTCCTTGCAAGCTCTTTTATCATATCTTTATGCGCATTTTCCCCTATTGACTTAATCCCAGCTATAAGAAAGATTGCTGTAGCAAGCTTTTTATTATCTCATAATAGTTTTCAGCTATGATTGAAGGGAATCCCTGGCCTGATCTCTGTTCTACAAATGACTTCCTTGTTTTAACTAGATTAAGGATCGAATCTGCTTTTTCAGGGTCTGGCTTTATGTTTATTATCATATTTAAAAGGCTTTTACATAGCCTTTTATTATGATGCCATTAATAAGATTATTCCTCAATTCTTTGGATACCCTACGAAAGTCTTGGAAGAACATCAGATGTATCTTTTTGCCGATGATATCCTCAAATTTCTTTAGATCGATGTCTTTTTCTTTGCTTATTATACAAAGGTCTATGTCAGAGCCTTCTGTCGCTTCTCCTTTAGCATAACTTCCATAAAGGATTATCGCCTCTGGACAGACACTGTCCCATATGGATTCTATAACTCCTGATTCTTCAATTTCGTAGATTATGCTCAATCTTTGGTATGAGATGAACCTGTCATTGTCCCTTACTGCCTGATAGAAAGGAATGCCTCTTTTTAAGGTTCTCTTTAATAGGCTTTCTTTTTCCAGCTCTTTGAGGTAGTTGCTTACTGATAAAGGAGATATGCCCGACAGCCTGCTCAGTTCCCTTAGTCTAAACGATTCCGTAGGATTATAGAGAAAGATCTTTAGTATCTTATATTTGTTATAATTTTTTAACATTTGTAATAATATTATAACACCAGTATATATAATTTTCTATCTCTTCCTGAGATATCTTATCATCTCTGTAAACTGGTCCTTTGGTAGGTTAAGGATCTTCAGCTTCAGCTCGGCATAGAGCTCTTTCAGATCCTCATGATACAGCCAGCTCTTTGACTTCTTGTACACTTCCCTCAGCTCCTTATACATGTCTGTAGCCTGCCTTAGGTCTTTCTGCTA
>CAYNQH010000151.1:0-3620 GCA_964399255.1 uncultured Methanosarcinales archaeon
GGGCAAAGATTGGATGATAGGACAGAGATCCCTGAGCCTAAGATAGAGAACATATAGGCACTAGCTAAAGATGAAGGTGGGACAACATATGATGTGCATTTTTCTGATGGACCTGCCGCAAGAGTCCATTCTGTAAGCGAAAGTTTCATAAAAAGGACAGAAGAGCTCAAGAGAAAGAGGCTTATATGATCTGGCTTACATGCCCTGACTTGTTCACCTTCAATATCTTGTCGACAAAGCTTTCTATCTTGTTCTCATGCGAGACTATGACTGTCTGCTTGACATTCAACTCCTGAAGCACATCTCTTATCTTATCCAGCTGGTCTGATGAGAACCCGTCGGTGGGCTCGTCAAGTATTATTATGTCCTTGGTCTTTATCCCTGAGATGACATCATTGATCACTTTATTGAGAGAGAGCCTGTATGAAAGGGCGAGAGCGGTCTTCTCTCCTCCGGAAAGGTTCTCAAGGAATGTCTCATACCCGTTCTGCTCTATGATCGGGGTGAACTCATCATCAAGCCTTACGCTTATGCTGTCATCTTCCATCAATATGCTGAACCACTGCTGGAACAGTGCGTTGAATTCCTTATAGATGCGCGTCATTACATGTTTCTCCATAACATCTATTATCCCTATAAACTGGGTGTCTAGCCATTCATGCAGCCTCTCCAGCTTCTGAAGGTCATCCTTATGCACCTTCTGCCTAAGTATCTCCTGGTCTATGGCCTGCTTCAGCTTCTTCACTCCCTCTATCTCCTTCTCTATTGAAGCGTCCTTTATGGCAAGCTCTCTCTCGGTGCTGAGAAGGACCTCATGGGCCTGCCTCTGCATCTTATATGACTGTTCTGCATCCTTCATGCTGTCAAGATCTTTAGAAAGCAGCCTCTTCTCTTCATTAAGCCTGCCTATGCTCGCTTTCAGGTCTTCTTTCTTCCGTGCTATCTCATCTGAAATCTTCTTCTTTTCATCGAGCTGCTGCTGCATAGTAAATATGCTTCTCTTCCTTTTTAGCTCTTCGCCCATTGCAGCAAGATCCTCTGCAGGCTGTTCCTTCTCGAGGTTTATCCTCTCTATGTCCATCCTGCTGTACTCTTTCTGCTTCTCGACTATCCATATCTTAAGCTGGTCGAAAGAAGACACTTCTCCTTTCAGCTTCTCTATGGCCATCTCTTTCTGCACTATCTTCTGAAGCTGCTTCTTCAGGTCTTCAAGGGATATCTGCTTCTGCTCCAGAGGCTTAAGGTTTGACTCTATGGTCTTGCTTAACCTGGAGATCTTTGCGCTTTCCTCTTCATCAATAATTTTCTTGTGGGATCCTGAAACTTCCTGCCTGCAGGTAGGGCAGTCCTTCATCGAGGAGATCTTCTGTTTCATCATCTCTGACTGCTTCATGCCCAGTCTTGCCTCGTTAAGAGCCATCTTCAGATCTTCTATCTCCTTCTCGAGCCTTTTAACCTTCTGCTCTATATCTTCCCTCCCCCAAGCCTCTTTCTGCAGGAGCTCCAGCTCTTCCTTCTTCATCATCATGGTCTCGAGATCTTCTGTCTTCTTCCTTATCTCTTTCTCGAGCATAGGGAGCTGTCTTGAATAAAGCTCTATCTTCTGCTTAATGCCTGACCTTTTCTCTATCATCTTCTTTATCTTAGAATCAAGCTCGTTGATAGAATCTTCTGAGACTTTAGGGTGATCTTTAAGGGCATCATCCAGTATCTTCATCTCTTCTTGTATCATCTGTACCCTGTCGTTGTTCTCCATCACCTGCCGGGCGTACTCTTTGAGCATAGTGTCTTTGCTCTGGATAGAGCTCCTGACAAGGTCTGCTTTCCTAACATTAGCTTCAGCTATCTCGATGCTTGTCCTGCTGAGCGAGATGGATCTTCTTACTTCTTCTATCTTAGGCTTGAGATCCTGCCTTCTGGCCTGCAGGGATATTATCTCCTGCTCCTTTGCCTTCATGTCTATCTCCTTCTGCCTGAAGTCTTTGGTTAGCTCTGAAAGGACTATCTTCCTGTCTTTTATGGCCTTTATAATTACTGCTCCGTTCTCCTTGACCCTCTTGTACTTGTCTATGCCGAACACTTTCCTCAGTATGTTTAGCCGGTCCTCTACCTTGTCATAAAGGATCTGCTTCATCTGCTCTTGGGGGGTATAGACAGTATACCTATATATCAATGATTTTGACTCAGTGAGGAGCTCTTTAGGGTATTGGAGAAGGTCAAGCACCTTTGCCCTTATCTCCTGTGCGCTGGCATCAAGCTTCTTCCCGTCTACTATTATATAGCCTGCATCCTGGAGTATATTGCTCTTGTTCCTCTTGAGGGCCCTTTTTATTACGACCTCTTTCTTGTCGATGTCCATCTTAAGCTCTACAGAACCAGTGTTTGAGCCATGCCTCAGAAGTGCACCTCCTGAAAGCTGGCCTCTTATTATTCCGAACAAGGCAAACTCTACTGCGCTCAGGATAGTTGATTTTCCAGAGCCTATATCTCCCCATAACAGAAGGCTTCCTTCAGGGAAATTCACCTCTTGGTTGGTGTAACTCCTGATATTCTCCAATCTGATAGACTTTAAGAGCATAGTATCCTACAAAGAACAGATGTATATTAAGGTTTTGATTGGCCCGGATAATGCATGTCAATTTTTGAATATTCCAGGATAAGCCTCTGTTATGACCTGGTTGGTTCCTTTCTTCATGTCAAGGCCAAGATCCCTGCAGATCTTTTCCATCATCTCGACTGAATCGGTCTCGATTTCAAGGAATGGAGGTATCCCTTCATATTCATCTATCTCAAAGTGCACTTTGCCAAGAGAAAAATGGGCTCTTTTCTTGTCATAACATGATCTTTCCTTAAACCCTATCTTAGCAAGTATCTTTCTTACCTCTTCAAAATCTCCTACTTCAGCTTCTATCTCTTCCCTTATCTTCATATGGTGGTCTTCCCTAGGTCCTTTATAGGTAAGGAAGCACTTGCTGTTCACCTTTCTCAGACGGAGATACTTCTTTGACTGATCCCCAGGATCAAATCCTTCCCCTTTGAATATTATGCTCTCTGCTACAGAATCAAATTCTTTCTTCGCCCCTAAGGCAATAAGCCTCGCAGCCATCTCTTCTTTGTCTATGTCCAGAAACTTAAGCTCTATCTCTTTCATATTATAAGGAGATGGCAGGTGATTAATAAAAATTGTTGTTGCGTATCTTTCTACAAAATGTATCTATAATAAGGTTAGAATCAGCTATCAGATCATTTCCTTGCCATGACAAACCAGTCCCACATCCCTGGCTTCTCCGGGAAGTCTACAAGGCCGTGGAGCTCTTTCTCCCAAGGGTATACTACCTTAGACAGCTTTATCTCCTTGAATCCTACTTCGCTGAGCCTCATCTTTATCTCGAAGTCATAGAAGAACTTTTGGGTATGGCCTTTCTCTGTGAAAGTGCCATTTATGAAATCATACTTGTTCCTTGAAAGGCTTCTTCTTGTGTTCCTCATGGCTTTCTTCTCATCCTTATACTTGGCGATATTATCCTCAAGAAGGAGGAATCCTTCATAAAGTATCATCTCCATGGAGGGGAAGATGCCGTAGAATATGCCTCCTCTCTTCAGGCACTTATAGATAGACT
>CAYNQH010000152.1:0-1405 GCA_964399255.1 uncultured Methanosarcinales archaeon
GGGAATCTATCCTGGGCAGGAGAATGACCTGACCCTTCCAGATATATATGACCAGTATAAACAGGTTGCTGAGATCCTAAGGAGGGTGCCTTCAAACATAAGGATAATAATATGCCCCGGAAATCACGATGCTATGAGGATATCAGAACCGCAGCCTCCATTGTATAAGGACTTTGCCAAGGAGTTATGGGATATACCTAATATAACCATAGTAAGCAATCCCTCTATAGTCAATATAGGGGTGAAGCCAGGCTTCCCAGGTTTTGATGTGCTGTTATACCATGGGTTCAGCTTTCCTTATTATGCAGACGCTGTAGAGAACATAAGATCCCAAGGGGGGCAGAAAAGGGCAGATCTGATAATGAAATTCCTCCTTAAGAGAAGGCATCTTGCCCCTACGCACCATTCAACATTATACCTACCTGATTCAGACCAGGACTTTCTTGTTATAGACAAGATACCTGATTTTTTTGTGACAGGGCATATCCATAGGGTAAGCGCCCTTAACTATAGGAACATAACCTGCCTCAATTGCGGCTGCTGGGTCAGCGAGACAGACTACCAGAGGAAGGTAGGCCTGAGTCCAGAGCCATGCAAGGCATTGTTAGTAAACCTTCAGACCAGAAAAGTCAAGATAATGAACTTTGCATAAAAAATGGAAGCATCACCAGAAATGCAGAAATATTTTGAGAGTATCAACGACGGAGTTAGGGCTACCCATGCTATCGCGACAGAAGCTAGAGGCAAAGGCTATGATCCTGCAGAACGAGTAGAGATAAACCTTGCAAGGAACATGGCAGAGAGAGTAATTGGGCTTATTGCAGTCGTCTCGCCGCAGATGGCTGAGACAAAGGCAGCGGAAAGGATAACAGAGCTGGAGAAAGAGTATGGCATCCTCAACTGGAGGGTCGCTTTCAAGATTGCAGAGGAGATAGCCCAGGAGAAGCTGTGCAAATTCAAGGATAAGAAGGAGGCTATGGAGATAGGCATAAGGACAGGTTTTGCATACCTCACTCTAGGCACAGTATCATCACCTCTTGAAGGTCTTGTTGAGATCAAGTTCAGGAAGAGGAAGGATGACGGGAAAGAGTATTTTGCCATCAATTATGCAGGGCCTGTAAGGAGCGCAGGAGGTACAGGAGCTGCAGTTTCAGTCCTCATCTCAGACTATATAAGGAAGAAGATGGGCTATGCAGCATATGACCCGACAGAAGAAGAGGTAAAGAGGGCAGTAACAGAGCTTTATGATTATCATGAAAGGATAACCAACCTGCAATACCTGCCGAGCGAGGAGGAGATAGAGTTCCTTTTCAAGAACCTTCCTGTTCAGGTAGATGGCGATCCTACTGAAGATATAGAGGTTTCTAACTATAAGGATCTTGACAGGATAGATACGAACAATATT
>CAYNQH010000152.1:1415-3613 GCA_964399255.1 uncultured Methanosarcinales archaeon
CAGGGGCTGACCGAGTTCTTGCCCATTTCTTCTTCCGGCCACTTGGTTTTGATCCCGTCACTTTTGGGTTGGGACCAGCAGTCTTTGGCTTTTGATACCTTTTTACATTTAGGAACGGTTTCTGCCTTGTCATGGGAGAAGCGCTTGCCCAGAAGGCTCCGAAGCTATGGAAACAGCTTAGCAAATGGGGCCATGATTTTGGTATGGAACAGTGGGATTTCCTTGAGAAATTCATAGAGATCCAGAAGAAGATCAAGGCAAAAGGTGCTTCACAGAAGAAGAGCACAGGGGAGAAAGCAAAGATATCACCGGTTTACACATACATCTCAGACCTTGTTGCAGGGAGGCCTGTATTCGGCTATCCTCTTGCGAGAGGGGCTTTCAGGCTAAGATACGGGCGATCAAGGACTTCAGGATTCTCTGCACAAAGCATTCATCCAGCTACAATGCATGTCTCGAACAATTTCATCGCTGTAGCCACCCAGCTTAAGGTAGAAAGGCCAGGTAAGGCGGCAGCATATACGCCAGTAGATACTATCGAGGGGCCGATAGTCAAGCTTCAAGATGGTTCTGTGTTCATGATAGAAAGCGAGAAGCAGGCAAAGCAGCTCAAGAACCAGGTAAAGGAGATATTATTCCTTGGCGATACCCTCATCAATTATGGTGATTTCCTTGATAGAGCCCATCCTTTGGTTCCGGCAGGCTATTGTGAGGAATGGTGGATCCAGGAGGTAGAGAAAGCGACAGTCAACATGTTCGGCAACCTGGATATCGAGAAGCTGGCTGAGATCATCGAGGCAAGACCAGAAGACCTTGATGTGGTGTTTAAGGATCCCCTTAGGACAAAGATATCAATAGATGCAGCATTGGCGATATCAAGGAAGCTGCAGGTCCCTCTGCATCCGTTTTATACCTATCATTGGGCAGATATCTCTTTTGAAGAGCTTTCATCTTTTATCAGTTGGGTTGCTAAGGGAAGGATAGAAAAGGCCAATAATGATATAAACAAGCTTATCCTGGTCTTGTCAAAAGAGCCAAAGAGGACCCTTGAGAGGTTAGGGGTTCCTCATCTTGTCGCTACAAATGAATATGTTGTTCTTGAGAGGAATCATGCAAAGGCGCTTATAGTATCTTTAGGGCTTGAGAAAAAGGAACCTTCCGAAGTTCTTGGGATCATAGAACAGAACAAGGATAAACCTATGATGGAGATAATGAACTCTTTCTCTGATGTGAAATTGAGAGACAAATCAGGCACATATATAGGTTCAAGGATGGGAAGGCCGGAGAAAGCCAAGCTCAGGAAGCTTACAGGCTCGCCTCAGACCTTATTTCCCGTAGGTGAAGAAGGCGGAAGGCTCAGATGCTTTCAGTCTGCGCTGGAGATAGGGAAGATAACATCAGATTTCCCGGTATACAGGTGTGAGAAGTGCAATAAGGAGACTATATTCCCAAGATGCGAGGTTTGTGAGTCAAAGACCAAGAAACTTTTCGTATGCAATATTTGCGGGGCGATAGAGAACCCGGAATGTGAGAAGCATGGGAAGGCCCAAGCATATACAAAAAGGTCAATAGATATAAACCATTATTTCCATCATGCTCTTAGGAAGATAAAGACAACAAACTTCCCGGACCTCATAAAAGGAGTAAGAGGGACTTCCAACATAGACCATACTCCAGAGCATCTGGTCAAAGGCATCCTGAGAGCTAAGCATAACCTTTATGTAAACAAGGATGGGACAATAAGATATGACTGCAGCGAGATACCTGTTACACACTTCAAGCCGAAAGAGGTAAGGGCGCCGGTCCAGAAGCTTATCGAGATAGGGTATACAAAAGATATAAAAGGCAGGCCTTTGGTCAATGAGGACCAGGTGCTTGAGATAAAACCGCAGGATCTTATCCTTCCATGCTGTCCTGATTCTCCTGATGAGCCTTGCGATGAGGTAATGTTCAGGACCGCAAATTTCATAGATGACCTGCTTGTCAACTTCTATGGCCTGAAACCATTCTATAACCTCCAGAGCAAGGAAGATCTTATAGGGCAGCTTGCGATAGGCCTGGCGCCGCATACAAGTGCGGGCACGGTGCTTAGGATAGTGGGTTTCTCGAAGAACCAAGGTTTCATGGCCCACCCCCTTATCCATGCTGCGATGAGAAGGGACTGTGATGGTGATGAAGCAGCTATCATGATGCTTATG
>CAYNQH010000153.1:0-3566 GCA_964399255.1 uncultured Methanosarcinales archaeon
CCTCTCCCTCGACAGGCTTTCTGGAGCAGCCGCAGAATAACTTGGTTGCTGTATCTAGCTCGATGTGGATCTCCAGTCCGATCACGATGTCTGATGTGAATTTCTGAGTCATCTTATCCTGTACTAATCCTGTACTAATATATATTGATCATTAGTTATCCTGCTTTGGGTCGAATACGCTTCCAAGCTGGATCAGCTTGCCCTCATTGAGGTGGTCTGCTGTCAGCAGCATGCCTACAGGAAGTTCCTTCCCCTCCTTTTTCTCAAAGCCTGCAGGGACATTCAGATGAGGCAGGCCTGCAAGATTAGGCCCCACTATCAATACATCTGCCATATAGTTCTGCAGAGGGGTCATCTTCTCTATCTCCTCAAACTTAGGAGGGAGCATAGGGATAGTAGGGCTAAGGAGAGCATCATACTTCTTGAACAGCTCCTTGTATTCATCTATTATCTTTGTCCTTATCTTCATTGCCTTGATGTAATAGGCATCCCTATATCCTGCCATCCTTGCGAATGTGCCTAGTATTATCCTTCTCTTCGCTTCCTTGCCTAAGTTCTCGCTCCTGACTTCTGAGAAATATTCATTGAAGCTTCCTTCAAGCTTGTGTATCGCCCCATATCTCATCCCGCAGTATTTTGCAAGGTTGGTGCTTGCCTCTGAAGTCGCGATTATGTAATATGTAGGTATGCCATATTCTATAGCTGTCTTGAGCGAAACTTCTTCTACCTTGACACCTTTAGCTTCAAGTAGTTTGACGGCTTCTTTTACCTTCTTCTGGACTGCCTCATCAACACCATTTCCAAAAGCCTCCTTGATGATGCCAACCTTCATCCCTTTTACATCCTTGCCGACATATTTAGTGTACTGCTCTGCTGGCTTTGCTATAGTGGTGGACTCTTTCGGGTCATGGCCTGCGATGACCTCAAGCATGAGCGCTATGTCATAAGCTGTCTTGCCCATCGGCCCTATCTTATCCAATGAATTGCCATAATCGATCAGGCCGTATCTTGAGACCCTGCCGTATGTAGGGCATAATCCAAATACGCCGCAGCATGATGAAGGGAATACTATCGATCCTCCGGTAGATTCTCCTATAGCGATGTGGGGGAAAGAGGCTTTCTGCGCAAGGCCTGCAGCTCCTCCTGAAGATCCTCCTGTAGCTCTGCTCTTGTCGAAAGGGTTCAGAGGAATATCAAAACCTATCCCTACATTAGTTGAGAATGCTCCAAAGCCGAACTCGTCATGGACTGTCTTGCCTATTATTATGCCCCCTTCTTCTATTATACTCTTTGCGACAGTAGAATGAAATGGAGGTATGTAACCTTTGAGTATCTTGCTGCTTGCTGTAGTCTCAACTCCCTTTACGCAGATCGCATCCTTCAATGACACAGCTAAACCAGCAAGCTTGCCTTTCTTGTTGAGACTCTTTGCATTATCTTTTGCAAGCTCATCTGAGATTGTTGTTAGGTAGTGATACTCCTTATTTATCCTTATACACTCTGCAAGAACATCCTTTACATGGCCTGCTATATCTACCTCTCCGGCTCGGACCTTGTTTATGAATCCTGCTGTAGTCATGAAACTTTCCTCTTCAATTGGGATACACTCAAAGGATAGACATTCCCCCTATCATTAAAATGTACATGGGGCAGCGCTGACCTGTAAAGCCTCCTCTCTTCTGGAGTCAGAAGGTCATACATCTGAGAGATAAGAGGCATTATAAAATTATCCTGAGGGTAAAGGCGGGCAGCCCTTGCAGAAACATGCAGCAGATCTGCAGTATCAAAAGGTTTTTTGTTGAACCTCCTGCTGGTGTAAGTGCCTATGCGGAAGAACAGAAGACCTCGGCTGCCTGGGTTGACACTAAAAGCGAGATCAAATTCCCTCTCTTTTATCTCACTTTGGAAAGTGAATCTATACTTATCCCTGAAGGCATCAGCCTTATCCAAGGTATTGTCAAGAAGGAGGATAAGATAAGATATATCCTCTCTCTCCTTGTAAAGGTTATAGAGGCAGTCCTTCTTAAGATCAAAAGCCTCCTCATTCATCCTATCAAGCTGAAGGCATCTGTCTATGTGGGCCAGAGCCTGAAGGTAATCATCATCTTCCCACTGGAGGAACATCCTTGCCTTTGCTATAGCAAGGTGCACCTCTGGAGTCTCTCTCCCATGCTGCAGCAAAGACTCGCCTATCGTGATTATGTTTTCAATGCCTTCTGCATCAAACTCTCCAGGCTCATGCCCTATGAACCTTGCTGATACATTCTCCAATAATCCAAGATCGACCATCATACTGCCCTCGGGCCCTTGAAATAGCCGTCTTTCTTGTGGTGTGCATTCTTCAGGGCGTCTTCCTGGCTGAGGCTTGGCTCTACTTTGTCTTCCCGTAGAGAATTTCTGAGTTCTACTGGCTGCATGCTAGGCTTCAATCCAGAGACATCTAATTCGTCAAGCTTTGAGAAGAATTCAAGCACCTCCTTAAGCTGAGGCACAAACTCCTTGATTTCCTGGTCTGTAAGCTTCAGCCTGGCATTTTCAGCCACTTTCCTTATGAAATCCTCATCCACCCTCATAGGACTCTGTGTAGTGGGCTCATTTAAATAGTTTTTGATATAGCCAGGCCCTGTAAAGCCTAAATTTGAGGGTTTGAACTGCCGAAAAATAAGAGTTATTTATCATTTTTGCCACTATTTAGGGACAACATATGAGTAAGGTTTATATACTAGCTAATCAAATTATACTGTATCATGGCACATACTGACGAGAATATGTTCGGACCTGATTTTATGGAAGACCTAGAAGGATTTCTGTTAGAAAAAGGCAGTTGGAAAGCTAGACAAGCTGCCCCAAGAGACTTCCAGACAAAGATTAGGTTCTATAATTACAACCTAGAAAGTCTCGTTTCAGCATCTCCTCAAGAAAAACTTGAGATATTTCCCCATATTCTAGCATCCTCTGGACAGTACATCGCTCCAGTCAGACTGCCAGAACTTATAGGCATCTATGATTCTCTTCCAGAAGAAAGATGGAAACAAGGCCTGGAAGAAAGAGGCTATGACCTAAGCGACTTTGATGATATCATCTCTGCTATCAGAGAGATGAAATTGTTTGAAGAAGAATCGGATAAGAAAGAAAGCTCAGATGGATATTATGAAGAGTTGAGTGGAGCTAGAGATAAGGTTTATTCTGCAGGAATAAACTTCAGGCTAAGCTATCTAGAAAAAGAAAAAGAGTCAAACAATCTTAATACACAAGGTAATGAGGATCTTAAGGATTATTTCTGTGCTGCGCTGATAAGCGCAGAAAAAGCCCTTTTTAATGCTAAAGACAAAGAAGCTGCCGGCGAGAGGCTCGGCAAGATGCTTTTAGGAGAGCATGAAGAACTGTGGAGAGATTATATAAATGCTCTAAAGCATCATACTGGAGAATATGCCCGGGTAATCTTTAATGAAGCAAAAAGAATTGTCGATGATAAAAGAATCAGTAGTTGGGAGATTACCGAGAGATTCATCAGGTATAATTATTTTGTACAAAGTTATGCCCGTGCCAGCGCGTGGTTTAAGGAT
>CAYNQH010000154.1:0-692 GCA_964399255.1 uncultured Methanosarcinales archaeon
ATCTTAAGGTTAGCAGGGTCTATCCCAAGATTCATATACCAAAGCCATTGCTCTGCAAGCCAGTATGCATGCCATCTCCCCAGACGCTTGTCATCTATCATCTTCTTTATCGTCACTTCCTTAAGGTCTGTCGTGCCTGCATCCTGTGTCTGAGCATCAAGAAGCCTGACCTTAACATTAAGGTGAGCATCATCAAGCATAGGGCATTTATCATCATCCGGATGTATGAAATACTCGAACTCTGCGATGTGGAACTCTCTTGACCTGAACATGAAATCTCTCGGGCTTATCTCGTTCCTGAAGCATCTTCCTAACTGGGCTATCCCGAAAGGAAGCTGCATCCTGCATGTGTCTGCTATCATCTTGAAGTCCATAAACATAGCCTGCGCTGTCTCCCCTCTTAGATACGCGACAGAACTCTCATCTTGGACTGCTCCTACAGATGTCTTGAACAAAAGGTTGAACTGCTTGAGCTCCTCAAAATCAGCCTTGCACTTAGGGCACTTGAGGCCATGCTTCTTTATGAGCTCATTTATCTGATCCGCCTTCATCCCGTCAGCGCTTATCTTAAGGCTATCCTCTATGAAATGATCTGCCCTCAGCTTCTGCTTGCATTTTGAGCAGGTAATCACAAGGTCTCCGAATGAGTCTATATGGCCTGATGCCTTCCAGGTCCTAGGGTGGGAGATTAT
>CAYNQH010000154.1:702-2632 GCA_964399255.1 uncultured Methanosarcinales archaeon
TCTTCCCGGTTCGTGATGAAGAATTTCCACCAGTCTGCCTTGATATTATTGAAAAGCTCAACTCCATAAGGCCCATAATCAAAGAACCCTGCAAGGCCTCCATAAATCTCGCTGCTCGGGTATACAAACCCCTTTTTCTTGCAAAAGCTTGCAAGCTCTTCTGTCGTAAGTGCCATAAACAAGGGTTGTGAGGCCTATTCTATATAAAGTTATTTGTAAATGAATTATTTTCTATATTGCAGATAATTTATAGATCATAAAAACCAGATTAATAAAAATAAAGAAGATAAATTACATCAAATCGTTTTTCTTCTATCTATATTACTTCCTTTATGTAAGGCCCAAGCACCATCTCACTATAGGATTTTCCTGGAGGCACTTTAGGATAAAGGACTTCTTTCCTGTCAGTAAGGACCTCAAGAAAGCATGGGCCCTCTGCGTGGATGAACTCTTCCACTGCATCCTTAAGGCTCTGCCTTTCTGAGACCCTCTTAACATAGGAAAAATCACAAGCCTTTGCTATGCCTGCAAGATTAACCTCTTTCTGCCTTTCAGTCCCTACATGCCTTCCTCCATATGCTGCATCCTGCAGGTTCCTCACCATCCCGTCGCCAAGATTGTTCAGCACTATTATCTTTATAGGGATGTCAAGGGATCCGATAGTATGGATCTCTCCCATGTTCATCTTCAGGCCCCCATCACCATCAACTGCTATTATCCTTGAATCCCTGTTCGCATAATAGGCGCCGATGGCAGAAGGCAGGGCAAAGCCCATAGTTCCGAAAGAGCCTGAGCTCAAGAATGACTTCGGCCTTGCCATCTTTAGGTATTGGGCTGCGAACATCTGATGATTGCCCACTCCTGTCGTTATGATAGTGTCCTTATCTATCTTGCTTGAAAGCAGTTCCATGACCTCTGCAGCTTGGATCTCTTCTGCATCCCTATTGTAATCAAGAGGCCATGCCCTCTTAAGATGCCTGTTCCTCTCCTGCCAATCAGATATCTCTATCCTGATCCCGTGGGTCTCTGCATAGTCTGAGAGGTCATCAAGCACTATGGCTGCATCTCCTATGAATGAGAAGGCAGGATTACGCTCTGACCTTATCTGATGCATCTTCTCTGGATTTATGTCTATATATGCTATATCGCTCCCTATGGCAAAGCCTACCTTCTCTGCAACACGGTCATCCCATCTTACTCCGATCGCAAAGAAGAAATCATTCTCTTGGATGGCCTTATTAGCGTATGGTGTGCCGAACATCCCAAGCATACCCAGGTTAAGCTCATCATTCTCATCGATGACCCCTTTAGCCATCAAGGTGTTTATTGATGGAATCTCAAACAGGCTGTTGAACCGCCTTATGGCTGAGCTGCCCAGCGCTGAATTGATGCCTCCTCCGACATAGAGCAGAGGTTTCTTTGATCTCCTTAGGATATTGAAAAATTCTTCGCATTGTTTCGCGCTAAGGTGCTTTTCATCATCATATCTTTGGATGAAACTCTCTAACTTAAGTCCTTTATATCCATGATCTCTCTGCTGCTTGTCTATGGTGAAGTCTATCACTACAGGGCCTGGCTTTCCTGATCTTGCAAAGTGATATGCATCTTTTATTATGACCTCGATATCATCGCTGTTGGAAAGCTGTATCACCCTCTTCGAAGCGCACCCAAAGATGCCTTCTACGTTTATATGCTGGAAAGAATCAGTCCCTATCTTATGTTCAGGGACCTGACCTGCAATGACCAAAAGTGGTATGCTGTCGCCATACGAATCAGCAACAGCAGTGAGAGTATTGGTTATCGCAGGACCTGAAGTGACTATAGCTATACCGACCTTGCTTCCTGACCTTGAATAGCCTGCTGCGCTAAATGCTGCGGACTGTTCATTCGAGTTGATTATCACCTCTATA
This sequence comes from uncultured Methanosarcinales archaeon, assembly GCA_964399255.1. GTDB lineage: Archaea > Nanobdellota > Nanobdellia > Woesearchaeales > CAYNQH01 > CAYNQH01. The sequence continues at coordinate 2,613 of CAYNQH010000154.1, forward strand.
GGACTCTTCCCTAGCTCGTC
>CAYNQH010000154.1:2642-3566 GCA_964399255.1 uncultured Methanosarcinales archaeon
AATTTTGATTGTTTGGCGGTTCCGTCACCTGCTTCTTCCAATGACCTTACCAAAGCGCCTGCTCCGCTTAATGTCTCTGTCGTGTTCATAGTTTTCATCTTCTACCTCCCAGCAAGGAGACTATCCGGAACAAAACGCCTGAATCAGAATATCAAAAGATCAGAATCAGCGCCTGAGCCGGAAAACTCCCTGCTCAAGCCAGCACTACCACTACTGAAGATAAATCCAGAAGTTGGTATGTGCAATCATTTGACATAGTCTAAGATATGTTATGCAATTATTTAAAGTTTTTCTTTTTTAGCCGTGTTTTTTCCGGGTTATCTCTTCAGCCAGGCAACCTCTTCTGGATTTAATACCAAATAGTCTGCAATCTTCTCGCCCTCTGCCTTGTTCTTCCTGAAAAGCTCCTGCATATAAGGTATAGTGTCCTTGACTGCCCTCTTATTAGAAGTGTGTGTCTTCAATGCGACCTTTTCAGCTATCGATTTTCTCTTCGCGAACTTCATGTTCGCCTGCCATATCTTAAGTATCCTGTTGGTCGGCTGATATGTCAGGAATTTCTGGTACTTAGCATCCTTTGATACTGCTATGCCTGCAGACAAGAAAGCGCTGATATATACAAGGAAACGCCAGTGCTGCCACCTCCTTATCCTCCTCGAGAATACATCCGCCTTAGACATATAATCATAAGCCCTTGCCAGGTCCTCCGGCCTTTCATACTCTCTTGGGACATTCTCATCCAGCCAGAGCATTATCTTGTCAAGATCCTCATCTACATTGTTATATGCGCTGATCGCCACTGAAGGATCTGTAGTCTTGAACACCTTTGTCAGTGCCTGCAGGATGCTTTCTTTTGATTCACGCTCTCTCAGCTCATCTACAAGCTCCTTGGTAATCTCGCCTGTCCTCTGCGTGAGGGTCTGC
>CAYNQH010000155.1:0-3559 GCA_964399255.1 uncultured Methanosarcinales archaeon
GCACTTCCCGTATATATTCAGATAAAGGGATTATTGCAGGATAGAACTTGCTCCCCACTGCAATCCCATCATTATCGATTAAGAACTCATCTCCTGTATGGATATGCTTTGCAATGCCTTCTTCTCCGTCTTTCACCAGCTTTGGAAGAAGCTCAGAAGCTATCCGGTCTATCTTATGCTGATGATACCTAGGATCTATCTCTATCCCTAGCCTTCTAAGATCATTAAGATAATCTTCTACTCTGTACATATGATCGCCCTGATCTGATTGGTTAATAAGGGAGAGATGCTGTTTATTATAAATATTTATCTCATTGAGGCTGGATGTTGGGCTCTTGTCATCTAATGATGCTCTGATCCATAGCCGGAGGGATCTTTATCCCCATCAGCTCTAAGATTGTTGGCGCGACATTGGATATGCTTAATCCTTCCCTCAGCCTCGCTTTCTTATGCTTATCAGAAACCAGTATGAAAGGGACCTTATTTGTAGTGTGTGTTGTCATGCGCGGGCCTGACATCTCCTCGGCATTGCCATGGTCTGCTGTTATCAATGCGATGCCTCCCTGCTTTTTTATCTCTTCTACTACCTTGCCTATGCTGATGTCCACAGTCTCAACAGCCTTTACAGCCGCTTTGAATATCCCTGTATGGCCCACCATATCACAGTTGGCAAAGTTGAGTATTATGGCAGGATACTTCCTTAGGCTTATCTGTCTGATGACCTCTTTAGTTATCTTAGGGGCGCTCATCGAGGGAGAGAGATCATAGGTGCTGACCTTTGGGCTTGGTATCAGGATCCTGTCTTCCTTAGGGAAAGGCCCGTCCCTGCCTGAATTGAAGAAAAATGTAACATGGGCATATTTTTCTGTCTCTGCAATCCTCAGCTGAGGCAGCCTTTTCTTAGAAAGGACCTCTCCGAGTACATCCTTCTTCGCATGGGGCGGGAAAGCCACATTAGCTTTGATAGCAGGGTCATACTGGGTTATGCATGTGAAGTTGATCTTCAGCATCTTCTTCCTCCTGAACCTGTTGAACGTCCCTTCTACGAAAGCTCTTGTCAGCTGCCTTGCCCTGTCTTCCCTGAAGTTGAAGAATATTATGCTGTCGCCGTCCTTTACAGGCTCTGCCCCTCTTATTATAGAAGGCTTGACGAACTCATCTGTCTCTTTCCTTTTGTATGCTGATTCGACAGCTTCTATTGCAGAATCAAATAGGTATCCTTTGCTGTTGACAAGGGAATCATATGCCTTATGCTCCCTGTTCCATCTGTTGTCCCTGTCCATAGCATAGTATCTCCCTATTACTGTTGCGATCCTTCCCAGCCTTATCTTCTTGATCTTTGATTCAACCTTTTTTATGTATCTCTTTGCGCTCTTCTGAGGAACATCTCTACCGTCGAGGAAGCAGTGTACCTGGAGATTCTTTATCCCTCCATTTTTAGCCATGTCCATCAGGGCGAACAGGTGGTCTATATGGCTGTGCACCCCTCCATCGCTGAGGAGACCCATAAGATGCAGTGTAGAACTGTTCTTTCTTGCATCATCTATGGCTCTGATGAGCGCCTTGTTCCTGAAGAATGATCTGTCTTTTATTGACTTGTTGAGTAGCACTAGCTCCTGGTCGATAGTCCTGCCTGCGCCGAGATTGATATGTCCTACCTCAGAATTCCCTATGTAAGTCTTAGGCAGGCCTACTGCCTCTTCAGCTGCGCTCAGCTTTGTATGAGGATACTCTTTCCAGAGCCTGTCAAAGTTAGGGGTCTTCGCAGTCCTTATAGCGTTCAGGCCTGGCTTAGTGCTGATGCCCCAGCCATCCATTATTATAAGGATTATTGGATTGTATCCCTTGCTCATGTTTAGAATGCCTTTATGCCTGCGTATTTAAACCTTCCTGCTTCCTCGATGCGCATAAGCTGATTGTACTTGGCGGTTCGCTCTCCCCTGCATGGCGCTCCTGATTTTATCTGGCCGCATCCTAATGCTACAGCAAGCTCAGCGATGAAAGAGTCTTCAGTCTCTCCAGACCTGTGTGATACCATCACGTTGAACTTATTTCCAAGGGCGATAGCTGCAGAGTCCAACGCTTCAGTCATGGTACCTATCTGGTTGACCTTGAGCAGGAGGGCGTTGCAGGTCTCTGCTTTTACAGCCCTTTTTATCCTTCCTGGATTCGTGACTAATAGGTCATCCCCTACTATCTGGGCTTTCCTGCCTATCTCTTTGGTGAGGACATAGAAATTCTTGTTGTCATCCTGGTCAAAAGGATCCTCTATGGATATTAACGGGTGAGATCTTACAAGGGCCTTGTACATGTCTATAAGATCCATCCCCTGCTTTTCTACCCCTGCAATCATATACCTATCTTTCTCCTTGTTGTAGAACTCTGAAGCAGCAGCATCTATTCCTATCTTGATCTTTGACTTATAGCCCAGCTCCTGCGCAGAGTCTGTGATGAGCGCTAGAGCCTCGTTTATATCCTTGATAGAAGGCGCAAATCCTCCTTCATCTCCTACATGGGCTGCTGAAGCGCCGTACTTCTTTGTTATCTTATCCTTTAGGGTGTGGTAGATCTCTGAACCTATCTGCACAGACTCCCTGAATGTCTTTGCGCCTGTCGGTAGGAGCATGCACTCCTGGAAGTCAAGACCTCCCTCTGCGTGCTTGCCTCCGTTGATTATGTTCATGCAAGGGACAGGCATTATCATCTTCCTGTTGTTTATAGCTGCAAGGTTGTGGAGGTATTCGAAGAGAGGAACTTGAAGGGCGGTTGCAGCTAATTTTGTTACGGCCATGCTCACTCCAAGTATCGCGTTAGCTCCAAGCTTTGCCTTGTTATAGGTGCCGTCGAGGTGGATCATCGCCTCATCGATATCAAGCTGTTTCCTCACATCCATCCCGATGATCTTCTTTGCAATGCTCTTGTTGACATTGTTGCAGGCCTTCAGGACACCTTTGCCATGATAACGCTTGCCGCCGTCCCTAAGCTCCAGGGCTTCATGGATACCTGTTGAGGCTCCGCTCGGTACAAGCACAGAAGCCCATGCCTCTTGGGTAGCTGCAGTTACTTCAACAGTGGGATTGCCCCTAGAATCAAGCATCTCTCTTGCGATAATCTGTCTAATCTTATATCTGACCATTATAGCACCTCTTTTATGGGGATAGCATACTAAGGTCAAAACTCTCTCCAAATCCTGTCTTGCTCGTCGCGGAGAGAGGCCCAATACTGGGACACAGAGCCTTCGATAGTAGAAGGCAGAGTTTTGAAGATGCTATCCTGACAGTCTTTTAAGGTATTTAAAAAGGCAGAGAATAAAAAGGTTTCTATTTATAAACCCGCAAAATCTGCGGAGAGGCTGAATAAACGCACTTTATTTTTTTATCTTATCCTTCTATGTATATGTTCAATATATCTATGATAAGTATCATGCACTCCCCTATCCCTTTCATAGTCTACAGTGAAGATAGAACCATCCTGGAAATCATAGGCTATCAGGTTATTGTTCTTCCTTTTAATTACGACCCTCTTCGGGAGGAGGTTAGGCTTGGATCCATTTATCTTA
>CAYNQH010000156.1:0-3508 GCA_964399255.1 uncultured Methanosarcinales archaeon
CTTGGAGAACATGCCTGAAGATATATTCAGGTTCCATGTAAACGAGATGAAGAACGACTTTTCAGCGTGGGTCAGTGATGTGATAAAAGATGATGCTCTTGCTGTCGAGCTTACCAAAGCTTACGACCGGAAAGAGTTCCAGCTGAAGATATTGAAGCATATTACCAAATGCCTTAAGTGAGGCATTCAATAAAAAAGAGGTGCAAAATGATAAGGCTCAGCCCTGAAGAGGCAAGAGAGATGTTGAAGCCTGTCCCGGAGGATAAGCATTTCAGGATCCATCTTGGGACAAACGTGTCCAACCTTATGGAGTTGTTGGATACTATAGAGATAATGAGCAACGATTCCTTCAATCATCATGTCTCAAAGACCAAGAATGACTTCAGCAAATGGGTAAGTGATGTCATAGGAGACCTTGACCTTGCTGCAGAGATGAGGAAGGTCCATACCCGCAAAGGGATGATCAAATCTCTCAAGAGCAGGATAAACTTCCTGAAGATGAGGGCAAACGAAGGCAAGCCTATGTCCACCCAGGAATGGATGGATTATGGCAAGGTTGATTTCCTCCTCGGCCTTGTCGTAGGTTTCATAATAGGCATCATCGCAGCAGCCTTGTTATGAGATGCCTCTTTTGATGAATTTTGATAAAGGTAAGAAACATAAAAGGTAACTGACAAAAAATGGCGCAAAAGATAAGATACAATATGATTTTGATCCCGGCACTTTTATTGTTGATAGCTATATTCATCTCTGCCTGTGGCAAGGTAGGAGATGGTTATGGAGACCAGGATATAATAGCTCCTGGTCAGCCTGAGACTGAAGTGGTGGTCCAGGAAGTGATCGATACTCCTGAAGAAGTTCCGACTAGCGTTGATGAAGGCCCAAGCCAGATTGTCGGTGAATGGGTAGTCGATGAAGAGAAGAATAAGACCGGCCTTGACGTCATTGACAGGCCTGGAGAGGTAATATTCATAAGGGAAGAGCAGCAGATCGAGGGTGCGATGTGCCTCCCAGTGTCTATATTCTCAAAAAGATGCGTAGACTTAGGCGACGGAAGGATCAACATAAGCGTGAGCAACGGTCTAGGATCCATACAAGGGATATATTTCAAGGTCTTCTCTGAAGGCGCTAAGACTGGCTTTGAGCATTTCTCTGTTGAAGTGCCTCCAAAGGCCCTGATAGGATTTGTCATAGATATTGATAAATGGAAAAAAGAGCTTGGAGAGGAGATAGTAAAGGTTGAGGCTTTCCCTGAGATAAACTTTGAGGGGGAGAACAAGGTCTGCATAAACAAGAAGCTATCTTTCAACCCAGGCTATAGCTGCAAGCTTGTCTGATCTCTTTATCTATCTTATTTTTTCTTTTTCTATATGTTTCCTGTAGCTTATGTAAGGCTTATAATCTTCACAATATCAGAGGGCAGGCTCAATGTACTCTGCTATCTCAAAGAGAGAATGAGTTTTCAAGGCAAAGCATGAGCTTCTTGGCGGTTTAGTAAACCCGGATGAGACTGGAGAAGAGACAGAAGAGAAGCAGGAAGGCAGGTCGCATAGGCCTGCGAAACTTTATGCATTCAGGAAACAAAGAAAAAGTTAGGGCTGTTTAAGGGCAGTTCTTCTCTATATATTCTACAATATACCTTAGGGCCTTGACTGCCTTTTCCTTATCTGAGGTGTTGAGGCCTCCTACAGAGTCTCTTCCGCCGCCGTTGGTTATACCAGTATATCCTTTGGCTGCCTGGATAAGATCCCCTATATTTATTGAGGTGTGGTCATGGCTTCTTGAGATGAATATCTGGTAAGGCTCGGGATGGTCATCCTTGACTACCTTGACAAGGTCAGGATCAAATTCAAAATTCCTGGCTCGGAATCCTACGACAGTGTATATGCCTATATCATTCTTCTTGCTTTCCTCATAATAATGCTGCTGCACATAAGGGAGCACATGTCCGAAAAAATCAGAGTCTTTTATCGAGAAGACATGCTCTAAGAATGCCCCTTCTTTTGTAGGCGAATGCACCAGTTTGATCAGGTGTTTTCCAGGCTTCTTTATATCTTCAACAATTATCTTGAAATTCTTTTCCAGCTTCTGTTCATACCCTTTTGGGGTGTCCTCAATATCTTCTATGGCAAACCCTTTCTCCATAAGGCTTAATAGATTATCCTTAAACTTTTCATAGTTCTGATAATCTTCCTTTGTAATGCCCAGGCTTACAAGTATGCTGTTCAATGTCCTATTTCCCATGATAAACTTTGAGAATACATTCTTCTTGCCTGAGTCTGCCTTGTCCATCTCTTCCAGTATCTGTTTGTCTACCTTAGCGCCAAGGTATTCTGCGACAAGAGAGACTGCGCTGCCGAATCTTGTGTCGACTATAATCCCTTCTCTATCTAGATAGGCATTATCCTCGCCAGAAGAGTGATGGTCTATCCTTATATCTTCATTCCTATCTTTTGCCCTGCAGTCTACGAATACGTCAAGCAGGCCATCTTCTTTTTCTGGTTTTTGATAGTTCTGGTATGGGCATGGGACAAGCCTAATGACCTGTGCTCCTGAGAAAAGTTGTATGAGATTAGCAGAGATAGTCCCATCAAGGTCTGTATGGAAAAAAAGCCGTATCTTTTTGCCTTTAAGGTCAACATGCTTCATCTTGAAATAAAATAAGGATCTATTGATTATATAAATTTATCTATCTGAACTTTAAGCCTCCTCCTCCGAGACCTTTCATCCCGCCCATCCTTTTCATCACTTTCTGCATGTCCTTCTCTGAGCCGCCTGGCTTGACGCCTTTGAACATCTTCATCATCTTCTTGCTCTGCTTGTACTGTTTTATAAGCTCTCTTACCTCAGCGGTGCTTGTCCCTGATCCATTTGAGATCCTCTCTATCCTTGTCCTGTCTATAAGATCAGGATCCTCAAGCTCCTCCTTGGTGCAGGAATCCATTATGAATCTCCATTTCTTAAGCTTGCCCTCCTGCACTTGCAGGACTTCTTTCGGCATCTTTATCTGCCCCAATCCAGGGATCATCTCCATAACCTTGCCTAAAGGCCCCATCTTGTTCACTGCCTGCATCTGCTCGTAGAGGTCTATAAGGTTGAACTCTCCTTTCAATAGCTTCTTGCCAAGATCCTGCGCATCTTCTTCGCTTATGGCTTCTCTTGCCTTTTCAAGGAGCGCTTCAAGGTCTCCCATTCCCAGGAGCCTTCCGACAAAGTTCTTTGGCCTGAACTTTTCCAGATCATCTATCTTCTCCCCTACACCTATGAACTTGACCTTTGCTCCGGTTATTGCGCAGGCGCTCAGTGAGCCCCCTCCTTTTGCAGTTCCGTCAAGCCTAGTGATTATGACTCCTGTAACATTGCATGTCTCATGGAATGCCTGGGCCTGCTTCTCTGCCGCCTGGCCAAGTTCAGCCCCTATGACAAGCAAGGTCTCGTCTGGGTTAACTGCCTGGTTTATTATGTTGAGCTCCTCGATGAGCTCTTCAGAAAGTGCGTCTCTTCCTGC
>CAYNQH010000157.1:0-3442 GCA_964399255.1 uncultured Methanosarcinales archaeon
GTCGACTATCACCAGGTCGAATTTGCTCAGCTCTTTCTCAAAGATTTGGTATATCTTGAGAGGGTCTTTCTCTTTCGGATTTCCGAATACAGATACGCCCATCTTCTTGCCGAGCTGCTCCAATTGTGTAAAGGCAGCAGGTCGCCATACATCAAGGGAGATAAGGGCAACTTTCAATGATCTTTTCTGGAAATACTTCCCGAGCTTTCCTGCAGTGGTGGTCTTTCCGTTTCCGAAAAGGCCTACAAGCATTATCTTGAAAGGTTTTTTCTTCTCTACCTCTATGCTGCTCTCTTCCTCTCCCAGGAACTTTACCAGCTCCTCATAGACGATCTTTATCAGATATTCCTTCTTTGTTATGCCGGAAGGGGCTTCTTCTTTCAAGGCCCTTTCTTTTATCTTCTTCGATAGGTCAAATACCAGCCTTACATTAACATCTGCCTGAAGCAGGGCTCTTTGTATGTCTTTGATGAGCTCGTTTATGAGCTTTTCATCTACAAAGACTGCCTGAGCTATCTTCTGCAGCGTCCCTTTTAGGGAGTCCCCCAGCTTTTCTAGAACCATGTCATTTGAATATCGCTTTTCTTTATAAATCTTACTGTCACTACTCAATGAATAGTTAACTTTAAAAATAAAATATACTTCAATATGCAAAGAATGGCTGAAAAAGAGGATAATCCAGGTAGTAATCAAGATAATACTATAAATAAGGATATACCTCCTTCTGGTTCTATAGTTATAATAAAAGACCTTACCAAAACTTTCAGGAAGAAGAGGGTTCTTGATAACATAAACTTCACTGTCAATGCTGGAGAGATCTTTGGCATAATAGGGATGAGCGGTGTAGGAAAAACTACCTTGCTTGAGCTAATGATCGGATTCCTCAGGCCGGATTCAGGCGATGTGCTGTTCAGGCCAGAGCATCTTCTTGTACCTCAGAAGGACAAGGTGATCTATAAATCTGTCTTCAAGGAGCAGAAGCCTGTCAGGCAGATATTTGGCTTTGCGACCCAGACTCCCTCTTTCTATAATGATCTTACTGTAGAAGAGAACCTGAAATATTTCGGCTGCCTGTATAACCTTCCAGGAGATATAATAAAGACTAACATAGAGACCTCCCTAGACCTTGTCGGGCTCAAGGATGAGAGGAAAGAGGTAGCAAGCAATCTTTCAGGAGGGATGCAGAAACGTCTTGATATAGCCTGCGCTATGATACATGATCCTGATATCCTGATACTTGACGAGCCAACTGCAGATCTGGATATAATCCTGAGAAGGCAGATGTGGGCGCTTATCAAGAAGATCAACGGAAAAGGGACTACGGTCATAATATCCTCCCATTTCCTGGAGGAGCTTGAAGAGCTCTGCAATAGGGTGGTCATACTTCATGATAAGAAGATAGTCGCTTCAGGCACCGTAGATGAGGTGAGACAGAGATATTCAGAGGATAAGGAAGTCCATCTGAAGATAGCATCAGGCAATTATGAATACCTTATCAATAAGCTGCCTACAAAGAAGTTCAAGATAAGCAGGATAGTCCAGGAAGAGGATAAGATAATAATCTACTCGCCTATGAGCGAGGAGGTCCTGCATTATGTACTTGAGGTACTTGAGAAGAAGAAAGAGGATATAATAAATATCTATCTCGCAAAGGCTTCGCTGAGCGAGGTGTTCGAGAGCATCGTAAAATGATAGTGAAGACATTTAGGATAATAAAGAAGAACTTCCTGCTTTTGGTAAGGTCAAAGGCTTCAGCACTTATAGTGCTTTTCGGGCCTTTGATACTTATAGCGCTTATAGGCATAGCCTTCAGCAACACAAACCTTTATGCTATTGACATAAATGTATACTCTGATGAGTACACTAACCTTACATATTCGATACTTGACAAGCTTAAGACCAACCAGTTCAGCGTCGAAGCTTCCCTGTCAGAAGAGGAGTGCATAAATGCGGTCAAGCTTGCCGAGTCAAATATCTGTGTTGTCTTCCCTCCAGGGCTTGACATCGACACTGAGGATTCTAACGAGGTAATATTCTATGTTGATTACTCTAAGATAAACCTTGTATGGATGGTGCTTGATGTCATCTCTACAAAGGTCTCTACAAGATCTACAGAGATAAGCCAGGAGCTCACTTCAGACCTGCTGAGGAGGCTTAGCACTGCAAAGATGGCCTTAGACAACGAGCTTCCTGTGCTCATAGAGCTGTCGGCTAAGAATAATGATGTTGAAGAGGCAATAGAGGAGATAAACAAGGATCTTGGCTCTCTTGACCTGAGCGTCAACCTTGCCGAATTTAGGGTGGGGGATATTGAGAAAAGGGTCGACGAGATAAGGGATTACGGCAGCAATGCCATATCCAAAGGCCAGAGTACAATAGCATCTGTAAGGACGAAAGTATCCAATCTTGAAAATATCTCCTCTGCAGAAAAGGTGTCTATAACAGGCCTTCTTGATTCTGCAAAGAATGACCTTGACACCATAAAGCTTCAGCTTGATGCAGATTATTCTTCGCCTTCGCCTAACTCTTTCGGAAGCCTTATCAAGAACTTCAATTCAAAGCTTGAGTCTGTAAAGTCAAAGCTTGACCAGGCAGTATCTACAAGGTCAGGGGTCAGCTCTGATGTAGCTGAGATAAAAGCCATGATCGACGAGAGCATGGACAATATAAATCATGTCCAGGCGACATTGGAAAGCGTAATAACTGATATCGAAAGCATAGCTATAACCAATGCCACTATAATCTCTTCACCTATAACTACCAAGATAAAATCCATCACGACAGAAAAGACCCATTTCAACTTCCTTTTCCCAACCCTTATAGTTCTTATAATAATGATCACAGGCATACTACTAGCGTCTACACTGGTGATAAACGAGAAGAAGTCAAAATCTTTCTTCAGGAATTATATAACTCCTACAGGAGACTTTGTCTTTGTGGTATCTACATATCTTACCGGCCTGATAATACTTATATTCCAGCTGGTGATATTCCTGGTGATAGCAGCATATTTCTTCAAGACAGACATAACCCACTCGTTGCCTCTTACTTCAGTCATATTCCTGATGACCATGACTTTCTTCATCCTTACAGGGATGTTCATAGGATATCTCCTGAAGTCTGCTGAGACCACTACCCTTACTGCGATAACTGTCTGTTCTCTTTTCCTCTTCTTTTCAGATACTGTGCTCCCTCTTGAGAGCATGCCTCAGTATATACGTGAGGTTGCAGTATATAATCCATTTGTCATAAGCGTCGAGCTCCTGAAACAGGCAATATTCTTTAATTTCAGTTTCAATGCGGTCTCAAACGAGCTTGTCTACATGGGGATCTATATAGTTGCAGCGTTTATCTTAGCCCTTGGAACCCTTAAGATCCTTAAGATACATATCTTATACCATCTGCATAAGGTAAGCAGGACAAGGAAGAAGCAGATAGACGA
>CAYNQH010000158.1:0-2500 GCA_964399255.1 uncultured Methanosarcinales archaeon
CTTCCTCTATATCTCTTATCTCCTTCTCAAGCTGGTGGACATCTATCCCCAGATCAAGCTTCTTATCAAGCACCTTAAGGACCTCTCTAGCCCCATCAAGGCCGAGATACATAGGATGGGCATAGGTCTCTGCAAGAAGTGCAACTGCAGGGATTTTCTTCCTGCCTGCAAGACCTAGCATCAAGCCGGATACGCCTACTATAGGGCCGACTATGCCGTAAAGCTTATCGTTCATATGCGTGCCCCTCTTATACCTGCTTATTATCTTCTTATCATTGCCTGTGCAATACACCTTTGGCTTTTTTGATACAGAAGGCAGGCCGACACCGCCTATGGTTATTATCTCCTTCCCTTTGAATTCAGTCACTATATCTACCATCTTATGGGAGAACTCATACGATGAAACCTCATCCTGAGGCTGCACATCACCTGTAAGCAGCAATAGGTCATGCTTCCTTCCCTTGAATTTCTTATAGTATATCTCTATTGTAGGAAGCTCTACCAGATTATCCTCATTGACAAATACAGAATGAGGGAAAGTGTATGATGAGATCTCAAAGAGCTTCTTAGCATGCAGCTCTTCTATCATAAAGTCTACAACTACCTTGCCGACATTCCCTATTCCAGGAAGGCCTTCTATGAATATCGGATCCTTAAGCTTGATATTCCCTTTTATCTTGTTTATTTTCCATACCATTTGAGTCAGAAAACCCAGGAAAGCAGGAGGTTTTATAAGCCTTTCCTAAAAGCGGATCATCAACAATCCTGCCTTAAAGCAGATCTCTCTCCTTGAAAGTATCTTCTTTAGCCTTGCGCCTATAGCTCCCGAACTTGTCTTCAGGAGAATACTTAGGAGGCTTTGGGTTTACTGCCTTGCCCCCGCAGGTGCAGGCTTCTTTCATCGTATACTTCCCGCATGATAAGCATCTTAGAATATGGTTCATTTTTCCTTAACTACCCTTAATTTTTTGTTACCTTCTGGAATCCAGGTTAAGCATGATAGCCAATCAGGATAAACAGGCCGGATAGCTTATTCTTCCAGCCTCTCGAAGTTTACACTGCCTTTATCGTTCATGTCTCCTCTTATCGAGGCTACAAGCTTATCAAGGTCTTTCTCAGCAGCCTTATAATCCTGTTCTGTGACAACTATGCTGTATGTGCCTGCACCTGTGTATTTTATGTCTGCCTTAGAGTTAAGCTTAAGCGCATTTGCCAACGCAGCCTTTATGATCTCTATGCCTTCAGGCTCGTATGATTCTATCGAGATCTTCCCTTTTATGACTACCTCAGGAGGTTTTATCTTCTGCTTTATTATCTCAGTAAGTATCCCTGCAAGCTCTCCTTTTATCCCTATCTTCTCAAGGCTGGCAGTGCCTGCAACAATATCTTCAAAGAATGAGTATAATGAAGGATGATCCTTAAGTATGATCGGTGCGATGGAATCATAGACCTCTTTAGCGTTCTTCTTCATCTGTTCTGCAGCCAGTTCTACTATCTTCTCAGCCCTTTCCTCAAGCTTTATGTCATTAAGCTTTGCGACCCTGCTCATCTCGCTCACTCTTCTCAGAGAGAGATCGATATGCCCTCTTTCTCGGTTTACGCTAAGGATCTTGCAGACTATCACCTTGCCTTCCTTCACGAAGTCACGGATGTTCCTTATCCTTCCAGGGCTTATCTCAGAGATATGTATCATTCCTGAGCTGCCATACTCATCAAGCCTTGCGAATACAGAATTATGCTGCACAGAGGTTACAGTGCATATTACCAGTTCAGATTCTTCAGGAAAACCTTTCTTTTTATAGAACATTTTTATTCGAGAATCTCAAGGATCCTTGCCTTGACCCTTGACTTGCCCCCAGTAGGTTCTGCAAGCAGCTTTCCGCAGACCAGGCAGCTTACATTTATCGAAGCCTTGCCGAACATTATCTGCTCGTTCTTGCATTTAGGGCATCTTATCTTGATGAACTTGCTCGTCGGTTCTATTAGTGCTCTTTTAGCTTTCATTTTGCTTATACGAACTCCACTCTTTTTGCCCTGAAGCCTGCCTTAGGCCCCTGGGTCTTCTTGCATTCCTTGCACTGATATCTCAAGTCTATCTTCTTGCTCTGCTTCTTGTTATACATCTTTCTTGAGTTTATCGCCGGCCTGGAAGTCTTTCCATAGTTGCCGAAGCCTCTTCTCTGGCCTCTCTTTCTCATCCTTACCTTAGAGTCCCTTGACTGGGTATGGACAGAGCTAAGACCTTTTCTCTTGGCTTCTGTAACCTTATGTTCAGTGTGTTTCTTGCAATAAGGACATAGTCTCTTGATCGTCTTCGGAATCTTCACCATTTTCTTCGCCTGCTAAATCATCTTCGATTTCTTCTTCAAAACTTGGGTTATCCTCTGAGCCTTCTGAATCTCCTGTATCTGCTCCGGAATCCCTTGCTATCTCGCCTGTTTCCTTGTCTTTCCACTCCTCGGATGTCGCCACGCTGAAACTGGCAATCGCCCGGCCGTCC
>CAYNQH010000158.1:2510-3437 GCA_964399255.1 uncultured Methanosarcinales archaeon
AGGGGAAGCTCAGCTGTATCCCCCTCGTCAAAGGGGCCATAGACCTCAAGATCAAGGCCTACGAACTTTGGCACAGCCTGTAAAAATCTTACAAACAGTTTATTCTCAGGGTTGTTGGCATCTGTTTTTAACTCTTTCGGTTTTTCACCCTGTTCTGGGAGGTTTTCAGGGGCTTTTTCCTGATCTAGTTCCTGTTTAAGGGTTTCAGCCAGCCTAGGCATGGCCCCATTAGGGGTCAGTATAGACTTCAATATCCCCTCTCTCTGGTTATTTAGAACCCCAAGCACTGAATCATAAAGCACCTTTTCCTCAGGAAGAAGGTTTGATACATCAACTATGCTGGACTGCGTCCTAGCTTTGTTCATGGCCATATCTATTATTTTCTTCTCCCTCTTGTCATAGAGGTTATATATCATCTTCTTGAGGTTCCTGATCTGCCTCTCTGTCTTCTCTGTCTCGTCGTCTAAGAAAGGATTGGATTTAGGGTGTGAAGAAAGGATCTTTTCTTTCTATCTGAGGTAGTTATATAGGTCTGTACGAAAAATCTCGCTCAACTTCTGGAGCTCTCCTCTGTTCTTCTCCCGGAGGAGGATCTCAAAGATGCTCTCATAAGTTATATTTATGTCCTTCGCCCCCATAGCTTAAAGCAAGGCTCACTATTATTTAAATATTCCTATAGGAGAAAAGCCAGGAGGCCATTTCCCTCCATCATGAGCCTTCAGGGGCAGATATTGCCTTTACATTATGGAAAAATCTCTTTTTAGACTATGATAATCTTTAATGATCATTCCATGACAGGCCTCCCCTATACCTCCTTAAAAAGGTTTTTATACCAACATGATTTCTCATCTGCATGACAGAAAGATCAGATAAGGCCGAGCTTGAATTTGAAGACCTTCGCTTCTCAGAGGAAGAAGGAAGGGTAAA
>CAYNQH010000159.1:0-3433 GCA_964399255.1 uncultured Methanosarcinales archaeon
AAGAGCTTAAGAAGATAAGGCTGATAGCACCTGATGCTTCTGTAAGCTATATAAGAGGCGGGAAGGTAGTAAGAAAGATAAGGCCAGGGCTTCCCGAGAGGCTTGATAACCTCTTAAAATGCAAGAACCATAACTGCATAACCAACCCCGAATACAATGAAGGCGTCCCTCATCTCTCTTATGTTGAACCGGCAGCAAAATTAAAAGTAAGATGCGGGTACTGCGACACTACAATGAACATGGAAGATATAATAAAAGGGAAAAGGTTGGTGTATCCTGACGAAAAATAGATATTAATCTTTATAATATTTATTAATCTTTAAATAGGATTGGTCTTTATGATGTGTCTGCAAATTAGGATTTATCATCTGTTTATAGTATCGATCTTACAGTAGAGCAGGATTTAAGCAAGATTTAAATAAGGCCTATCCTCCCATTTAATGATGGGAGCAAAGAAAGAACAAGTATCAGGCAGAGAAGAATTAGAAGAGGTATACGAACCAAGAGAAGACTCTTTCTTGCTTGCAGAACAGGTAAGGCTGCATGCTTTCGGCAAAGTGCTTGATATGGGCACAGGCTCAGGCATACAGGCAGAGACTGCAAAAGGTTCTAATAAGGTCAAGGAGGTTCTTGCCGTAGACATAAACAAAGCAGCAGTCAAAGAAGCGAAGAAAAAAGGAATCAAGGCAAAGCAGAGCGACCTTTTCTCGGATGTAAAAGGAAAATTTGATACTATCATATTCAACCCCCCTTATCTCCCTCAGGAGCTTAAAGAAAGGGATCTCGCGCTTGAAGGGGGCAAGAAAGGCTACGAGACGATAATGGATTTTCTAGGACAGGCAAGCAATTTCCTGAAGGCCGAAGGTATTATCCTGCTATTGTTCAGCTCACTTACTAAGAAAGAGAAGGTTGAAGAGCTGATAGACCATTATGGTTTTGAGCCTGGAGAGCTGAGCAGGCAGAGGATATTCTTTGAAGAGCTATTTGTCTATAAGATAAAAAAAAGCGAGCAGCTTAAGATCCTTGAGTCAAATAATATAAAAGATATTCAAAAGCTGGCCAAAGGCCATAGAGGTATGATCTACACCGGCAGGCCCGTAAGCAACAGCAGGAAGATCGCTGCAAAATTCCAGAGGAAGGACATAGATGCAAGAGAGACAGTGAACAATGAGTCAAGATTCCTCAGGATCCTTAACAAGAACAAGATAGGGCCGAAGATAATCTCAACCGGAGAGGGCTATTTTATCTACCGATATGTTCCAGGAGTATTCCTGCCTGAGTTTATGGAGCAGAACACCAAGAAAGATGTAATCTGTGTGCTGAAAGAGGTATTTGACCAGTGCTACACTCTTGATTCGATGCGGATAAACAAAGAAGAGATGCATCATCCATACAAGCATATAATAGTCAGCAGGTCTGGGAAGAAGACAGCACAAGTTACCAAAGTGACCCTTATAGATTTTGAGAGGGCAAGATATACTGAAGATCCCCATAATGTTACACAGTTCTGCCAATATTTAATATCAGGAAACCTTTCAAGGATCCTTGTCAAAAAATCGATAGTTATCGATAAAGCAAAGATGATAAGCCTGGCTAAAAAGTATAAGGCAGAGCCTTCAAAGAAGAACTTCCAAGATATCAAATAACAGATATCCTAAGGGCTGAAAGCCGCAAAAACAATAAAATTTATATAGTTGATTTATAAATCACTACAATATGGGGGTGCAAAAAGCATTTTTTTGGATAGTCCTATCATTAGCCTTAGCGCTAATAATGCCCATAAACACAGCATTTGCTGATTCTCTTAAGATAATAAGCCCTGAAAGCAAGACCTACAGCCAGCCAAGCGTGATGGTCAATATCTCCTATGATGGCAACGGATCTGTAACATACCAATATGATGATAAGGATTTTAGCTATGACAAACCCCATGATAAGCTATTTCCTGAAGGCACACACAAACTTAAGGTCTATGTTGATGAAGACCTGAAGGCTTCTGTATCCTTTACCATAAAAGAAGAAGAGACCATAGTTCTCGATGAGAGCATGGACTTTATCATCACGATAAACGAAGATGGCATACAAGGCATGCCTGACAATCCTTTTTCTTCATACATCTGGATGGAGATCCCTGCATACCAAGAATGCATAATGAACGTGAGGAAAGACCTCATAGGAGTTACCAAGCTGACGTTCTCGCCTAGAAAAGAGATGGGAAAGGTCTCAGTCTATGTAGAGCTGCTTGATGGGAAACCTAAAGGAATAGAAAGGCCTTCTGACAACACATACCAATTTATAAAGATAAGCAAGTCAGGGATAGAAAACATTGATTTTAAGGGAGGTGTCTATCTTGAATTCAAGATAGATGAAAAATGGGTTGTCCAGAACAGCGTGAACATAGACAATGTAAGGCTGCTGCATCATGATGGGACAGCATGGCAGATCCTGAACACTAACTATGTGAAAAAAGATTATGATTACTATTATTACACAGCCTGGACACCAGGGTTGAGCTATTTCGCCATAGCGGAGATAGATGATAAGCCTGCTGAAAAAGGAGAAACAGGAGGAGAAGTGGCAGAGAACACCTCTGAAGGAATGCCTGAAGAGGAGGCCATAGACAATTCTTTAAATCCAGTTGCAATAGATGAAGATTTATCCGAAGAGGATGATGCAAGATCAGATATTATTGATGGCATTATAGACAATATAGATGCCAACCCTGACGAGGGAAGCCAGGAAGTTCCTGAAGAGACAGCCGCAGAGAGCCAAAAAGGGTTTACAGAGATAACAGGAGGAGCAGTTGAAGACCTTGATGTGCAGGATGATTCAGGGAAGATATACCTAATATTCATGGTCGCAGTAACTATAATAGCTTTAGGGATGACAGGGTATGTCATGCAGAACCGGAATTCAAGGGGTGCAGACGAAGTTTCTGAAGCAGGCCCGGGTATGAAAAGCCCGATGTCTAGAGATAAAATTCCAGTTCAATACAGAGACAGTGAAGGATATGATTCAGTCAGCCTAAGCCTAACTCAAGAGAATTATAAAGAGGACTATAAAGAGAGCTATAATGCCTATAGTCAAGAAAGCCTAAACCCCCATAGACAGCCTTATGAGAACAGTGTAAACCCTTATAGCGATGGTATGAACCGGCAAGAGACACCTATAGCCAGGCAAAATCCAGCCAGGCAGGATATACTCAAGCAGAACACGATCCAGCAAACTTCAACAATAATCAATCCGCATAACATTCCTAAAATGCCCAATATACCTCCTGACTATCTTGCAAGACTCACATCATATATAGAATCAAGGCTTGAAAGAGGCCAGCAGAAAGAGGATATAAAGAAGATCCTTAGAGTTTATGGATGGGATCCTGCAATGGTAGATATGGTCATGCAGAGGTATTAGGGCACTAATCTAAAGTATT
>CAYNQH010000160.1:0-1758 GCA_964399255.1 uncultured Methanosarcinales archaeon
TATACCTCGTTTTTCCTCTTGTGGTGATCGGCGTTGTCGGCCCAGGATTTGATTCATTGCAGGATGACCAGACAATAGCTACTGTTGCTCTTGGTCTTTTCGTCAACCCTTTGATTGCAGTGTTTGCAAACCTTTTTGCGGTCTTTGCCATGAGCACGTCTTTCCTTGCTTTAGGTCTTGCACTGAAGGAATCCTATAATTATGACTATAAGATGAACAGGTTCTACTCATGGCTTCTCGTAGTGATGATACCTCTTGCTGTATTCCTTGTCGATACTTTTATAGCAGATGTCACAAATTTCATAAATGCACTCAGCTTTGCTGGGGCTTTTGCAGGAGGCATAACCGGGATAATGATAGTTCTCACATTATGGAAGGCCAGGAAAAGATCCCAAAGAGATCCAGAATATACTGTAAGATGGGCCCTGCCGCTAGGGATAGTGATAATGTTCATCTTCTTCTTAGGGATAGTCCATGAGGTATTGGATATTTTAGGCATATTGACCATATAAGGAAAGAACCCGCAAATATAAGATAAAAAAATATAAAAATAAAAACATCAGAATATGCTCTTTTTCTTCGAAAGCCTTATCCTTGTCAGGGTCTCATCATAGGAGAACTTCCTTGCTCCTGATTTAGGGAGGCTTATCCCAGATAAGCTTCCTTTTACAGAATCCCAGATCTTCAAGCCAAGGATTATGAGGCCAAGCATGATTATCCCGAGCAAAGCCCACCATAGGTAAGAGCTTACAAACCTGCTTTCAGGTTTTGTGCTGACAATAAGGCTGATGACCTCTGTGTACACCTTATCATTGAAGATAGATATGCTTACGTCAAGGCCCATATCTTCGTCTTCTATAGGGGTTATCCATAGGCTTATAGTCCTGCTTTCTCCAGGTTCAAGGCTGAAATCAGACCCTGAAAGGTTGACCCAGTCAAGGCTTTTATTCAGATTTATAACGAAATCAAGGCTTTCATCAAATATGTTGGTTATGATTATAGGGACCTCTACAGGGACCCACTTCTCAATCACCAGCCTATTTCCTCTGCCTTCTATTCCAGACCTATTGACCATTATAGAATAGATGAGAGCCTGTTCTTCTGCTTCGCTCGCAGTCTCCTGCGGATCTGCGATATTCTCTTCAGGACCGAGATCCTCTATGAACTCAACAGCCGAGCTCATCTGCGGCGTCTCGTTGCTTTCGTCAACGCTTGCAGGGCTTTGGGTGCTGGACGCGGCCATTATAAGCCATATTGCCGCTCCGAGCAAGATTATTATTCCTAAAATAGCTATTATAGGGACCCAGTTTATAGGCTTACCTTCCGCCTTCTCCTTCTTGTCTTTTGTGACTACAACTTCTGTTCTTTTCTCAGGCATTTTCTTAATCCTCCTTCTAAGATATTCTGATCCAACCACACCCAATACTAAGAGCAATAATGCATATATAAGATATGCAGCATAGGTCTTATACCAAGGAACTTTCTTCTTTATGTTGAGAGTGATTATCTGCTTGTATTCTCTTCCTCCTTCTACAGTGGCAGTTATCTCTATAACATATATTCCCTCTTCTGTAGATTCGTCAGGGGAGACTATCAGATCAACCACCCTTGCGCTGTTTGGCCTTACTTTTACGCTATCTTCTGACAGCCTAATCCACCTTACGTCCTTGTTTATGTTAAGCTCATATGTTATTGTCTCATCCTCTGAATTGACCAAGGTTAAAGGTATTATCGTCTCTGTAGGCACATATATCTTCT
>CAYNQH010000160.1:1768-3432 GCA_964399255.1 uncultured Methanosarcinales archaeon
ATCATTCCCATAGCCGAAAAGACCTGTCCTGTTGACAAGCATCAGGGCTTCTGTGTCTTCTGCTAATGTCTCATTAACTAGGGTCTCGTTCATGCCCTGATCAGATCCTTTTGAAGTCATAAGATAAGCGGCAAGCACACCACCAGATATAAGAATTAAAATTCCTGCAAGCACTACCCACTTGATCCACCTATTTTTCTTCTTGGCCTTTTCCTCATGTTTTCCATATCTTGAACGTATCTCTCTTATGTCATACTTTTCTTCTTTTTTCTTCTTCTTCCTTGACATGAGCATTACCAGTGCAGCAAGTATCAAGAGAAGCACTAAAAGAGGTATGATAAAGTATAGGTAGTAATACCCTGATGTGGGGCTGAGCTTAAGCTCGATCTCTTTAGTATATGTGACTCCTTTGCCTTCTGGAGTTATGAGTATCTTTGGGTAATATATCCCTGCCTCTACGCTCTCATTAGGGGAGTATACAAGGACGTTCCCCCCTACATCGCCGGATGCAACATCTACATATGACCAGTTCAGCCACATCCACTCTTCTCCCTGAAGCTCAAACTGGTATCTCACGTCCCTTATCCCTTTGTTGGTTATGTATATGGGGACTAGGCCTCCTGAATAAGATAATGAGTCCCATCCGGTCTCTATCTCAGGCGTATACGCATCTTCTTCTGTTATGACCTGTATGTCCTGGGTGAATGCCTGCTGTACATTAAGATAGTTTTCTGAGCTTATCGTGAGATTGATGCTGAACTCTCCTGAGACATTGCAGGGTATATTATAAACCAGCTCAAATGATCCGGATCCTCCTGATGGGATGGATAAGCCTGTGCTGTCAAGGGCATAGACCCATTCAGGTCCATATATATCTAGGCTGTAGCTGTCATCCCTGCTTCCTTCATTCTTGACCACTATGTTCTGCCTTCTGTATTCACAGCTTACAGAGTCGCCAAAATGTTCTATGCTGACGTTCAATGCGTAACAATTATCAACCTTTACCTTAGACCCAAGCATCTGGCCTGAGCTTCCTCTAGCAGCCATTATGTTAAGGCTTATGTTATACTGGCCTTCTTCAATACCTATGGGTGAGGCGAACAACCTGCTTTTTGCACTCTTATTCCCCCATAGGAAGAGGCTATCATTCTCAAGGGAGATCCATTCAGGAGCGCTAAGCTCTAAAGTATACATATTTCCTATCCCTGCAAGGTTCGACACAGTTATGTCAAAAGAATTGTTAGTGTTCTGGCATACCTCTATCTCAGGTTGTATATATGATCCGAATTCATAGCATTCTTGTATATTATCTATAAGCTCGACCTCTCCAAGCACTTTGCTTCCTTCTGCAAATGCCTGCAAAGTAAACACCCTCTCTCCGAATACATCACAAGGGAAGTTCATATATACATATGCTGTCTGGTTCTTTCCTGGCTCTATTATCAAGAGATCTGTGCTTAAAGAAGCATATTCTCCATAAGGGGTTATGTTAAGCCTGTAGCTTTCTGTGAAGCTGCCGGTGTTCCTTACCATTATCCAATAGCCTACAGGGGTGCAGGGGCAGCTGTTCTTCCTGTAATTATAAGGTATAAGAAGGATATTCTCGCAATTCCTTGATTGGACCTTCTGTTCCAGGATCTTCTCAAGGCCAAACATGGTCTTTA
>CAYNQH010000161.1:0-3432 GCA_964399255.1 uncultured Methanosarcinales archaeon
CTTAAATAATATCTCTGATTTTTATCATGTGGGTGATTTTATGGAGATAAAACAAGGAAGTAAAGTTAAGTTGCATTATACTGGAAAACTGGACGACGGACAGGTATTTGACAGCTCTAACGGCAAAGATCCGCTAGAGTTCACTGTAGGAGAGAAGAAGGTGATTCCAGGATTTGAGAAAGGGATCATGGGTATGAAGAAAGGAGAGAAGAAGACGATCAAGATAGACTCAAAAGATGCTTATGGTGAGAGGAACAGCCAGCTGCTGGCAAAGATCCCTAAAGAAAAGCTGCCTCAGGACAAGGAAGTGAAGAAAGGCATGATACTAACTATGAAATCTCCTGACGGCCACATGTTCAATGCAGTGATAACCGAAGTGGATGAGGAGAGCATAACACTTGACCTTAACCATCCTCTTGCAGGAAAAAATCTCAATTTTGATATAGAGATAGTAGACATTGCCTAGATATGAACCCTGTACTTTTGGAGCTAGGGCCATTCCAGGTCAGATATTATGGCCTGCTGATGGCTTTTGCAATAATTCTTGGATATTTCATATCTCTGAAGATAGCAAGAGAAAGGAAGATAAAAGGCATTGATGAAGAATCCTTGCAGGATTTCCTGATATACTTCATAATAGGAGCTATCATAGGTGCACGCCTATTCCATGTATTAGTATACAATCCAAGTTTCTATCTGAGCAACCCTATCGAGATACTTAAGATCTGGAAAGGAGGCCTTGCAAGCCACGGCGGCATAATAGGCGCGGCCATCATAACTATATTGTTCTGCAGGAAAAGGAAACTGCATTTCTATGACCTTGCTGACATTGTAGCTGTTCCTTTTGCATTAGGCGCAGTATTCATCCGCCTAGGCAACTTCACTAATGGAGAGCTTGTCGGCAGGATAACTGACGTGCCATGGGCTATGAGGTTCGAAGGCTACGAAGGTCTGCGCCATCCTTCACAGCTCTATGAAGCTGCGAAGAATCTCATGCTATTCATAATACTGTGGAACATGAGGAAGCTTAAGTTACCAAGAGGTATGATGTTCTGGTCTGCTGTAGGGCTTTTCTCATTGTTCAGGTTCTTTGTAGAGTTCTACAAGGACTTCCCTTTGTATTTTGGGCTTACGATGGGGCAGTTGATCTCAATACCCTTAGCAGGACTTTCTGCATATATGATATTTAGTATATCAAAAAAAGAGAAGAAATAATTAAAATTGACCTTTATCTTATAAGCAAACCCTATGCTCACCCTAAAGTGTGAGGTATTACAGGCTTGCAATTTACATTGTCAAATTTTAAGTCTTACAAATAGCACTACATCCCCCATTAAAAGAAAAGGTATTGCACTAGTTGTAATAAAATTAAAAAAAATAAAAATAGCAAGAAAGATCAAAACTTCTTCTTTATCTTCCTTATCGTCTCTTTAGCGTCTTCCTTCAGCGCAAGACCAAATCCAAGGCCTAGAGCGATAGCGATACCTGCCATGATCCCGCCGAGGATTATCAGGAAGCTGTTCTGCACTATCGATATGTCGATACCAAGCTGCTGCAATACCACAATTATGGTGAACAGCAGGATGATCACTTTCAGCACATCAGAGATTACAAGCGCTCCCTTTGCTTTTGTCTGAGCCACTTTTATCGAGACATATTCTGCCACAATGAATCCTATTATCCCCACTACTGCTGCAATGATAAGGTTAGGTATCCACAATGCAAGGCTTAGCAGGAAAGAAGACAATGACTCAAGGTTCACAAGGCTTGCTGCTGGAGGCAGGAAAAGTATGAATATGTACCATTTTGCTATCAGCGCAAGGAACTGAGACAGCTTTACATCTCCTACCAGTGCTTTGACTTTTGTCTTCTCGATCAGCCATTTATCTAGGTCTATCTTGACCAATAATTTCTCAAGAACCCAACTCACAATAAGGCCTATAAGATAACCCACTATTATGACAACGATTGCCGCAACCAGTCCTGGAAGGGTATTGACAAAACCTTCCCAGAGTTTGAGCAGCGGATTCGCCATGGACAGGCCTGTTTCAGCTAAAACTCCCATTAAACTCACCTCTTTTTTTTAATTTTTATCAAAAATCTCTTTTTAAGCTGTTTTAGGGCTTTTCTTATTTAAATTTATCGATTTATAAAGGGATATTATGCTTTGAATCTTGATATGCCTAGAAAACTAAGGTTAGTAGGTTCAGTATGCTTTTCAAATAGTGGGGAGATGACCCCCATGTATAGCGTAGATTATTTCATCAGCAAAGATGGGCTGACATTCTACCTGCAGGCGACAAGAAGATTCAATGAGGCCGCAATATCACAGATGAGAATATTATTATGAGAAAAAACAGTCAATTATCTTGAGTCTAGAACATAAAATAGCTTATCTTGATTATCACGAAGAGGAAATACAGGGATACCAATATTATCCCCTCTTTCCTATTGATCTGCATCTTCTCCCTGATAAGAAGCAATGCTATTATAGATGCTGCAAACCAGAATGGGATATCAAAGAAAAGCAAATTTTTCTCCATGGGGAAGCCTGCGATAGAAGCTCCTAATCCAAGCGAGAGCATAGGGTCTGTCACATTGCTTCCGATCAATGTGCCTAGCGAGATATCTCCTGCCTTCTTGAGTATTCCTCTTATAGCAGTCGAAAGCTCAGGAAGCCCTGTGCCTACGCCTATTATCATCACACCTATGATTGATTGGGATACGCCCCACACTTCTGCAAGCTGCATGGCATTGTTCACGACAAGATGGGACGCAAATATAAGGATAGCAAGACCTACACACACTATAGCGAAGTCTTCTACTCTCTTCCAGATATGGTCCCTGAATACCTTATCATGCCCTATCTCATACATGACCTTCTTGCCGACATGCTCATCCTTGCTTAGGATATACATATAGAGGAGGTAGCCCACTACAAGCATCACTCCTTCTATCCTTGATATCCTGCCTCCGGTGAATCCGAAGATGAACATCAGTATTATGGATAGGAGCACCATACCTCCATCCCTATAGAGGAGCTTCTTTGTAGCGTAAAGCGTGCCGAGTATCGCTGTAATTCCAAGGATGAATGTTATCTGTGTTATGTCTGATCCCAGGTTAGTGCCTATAGCCACTCCCTCAGAAGGGATGCCGTTGAGCACGTTAATCCCTGCAAAGATATTTGTGAATATCTCAGGAAGTGATGTTCCTATAGATATGATAGAAAGCCCTACCAATGTCTGAGAAACCTTGAATGCCTTGGCAAGCTTCTTAGAAGATTCAACAACAAGGCCAGAGCCAAACCATAATCCAACTATCCCCAGTATCAGCAAAAATAAGCCCAATTAATCACCTCAAGAACAAATATTGAGAGGCTTTATTTAAAACTTTCTGAGTTTAACCAGACCTATCCAAAAAGCTTGTTCAATA
>CAYNQH010000162.1:0-2741 GCA_964399255.1 uncultured Methanosarcinales archaeon
GCTTGTTCCTGTGGAATAATCCTTTGTAGAGACAGTGAATGTAGGGGCTCTGCTTCCTATCGTGGCAGGGCTTGAGTTCATAGGATAACCGCTGAAATTATGCTGGTCAACAGGGGTCACTTCACAGATCCAATCTTCTCCAGGGCTTGTGTTGCCAGCCATTATTATCTGGCTTGTAAGAGAAGGGACGATCGCGTAGTTCTTGAACCATCTGAACGTCGTGTTGAATGTAAGGCCTCCTTCTGTGTCCCCATCAGGGTCTGAGAATGTGTAGTTGCATGTTAGGTTATTTGTAGAGTTAGGGCTCAACGGAAGTATTATCACATTTGAGGCTGCAGGAGCATGATTCACATAGAATGGCAAGGTAAAGTTCTGTGAGCACTGGCCAGGGCAGCTCTGGTCATAAGGCGGGCAGTCGCATAGGAAGAAATGAGCATAGTTCAGGTTGTTGGGCTCGCCTGTATCATCAAGCAGCTCAGTGCATGAGAATTTTGTATTGCTGTTGTATGGTGTCTGGTTGCACCATTCTCCTCCTCCGCATAATCCGCTGGTAGTTATAGAATTGGTGAAGCAGACTCTCATAGAATGGTTGTCATCTGAATCTGCATCTGTGAAAGCTGTAACATTGAATGTGACTGTCTCTCCTATATCTTTATCTCCATCGGTCGCTGCATTTGTAACTGCAGCGGTTATAGCAGGGATATTGTCATAAAGGATAAAATATAATGTGCTGTTTGGCGTGCCGTTTAAAGTTCCGTCATTAGCTGTCAGCTTGACATAATATATCCTATTGGTATAGCTCCAGTTATAATCCCAGAAGGGGGTAGGCTGTGTGAAAGTATAGGTGGGGTTTGCAAGCTGGGTGTTCACTACAGTACATTGGTCTGTGTCTGTATCATTGGTTATGCATACATAAGTGCTTACTGGATCGCCGTTAGGGTCGAGGCCTTCAGCCCAGGTGAATGTCTGGTTCTTATAATGGGTCATAATTGGCGCCCAATTGTAGGGTGTTCCCGGGGGGACATTAGAGACGTTGAATATTCCTATAGGGGTCTTTGTGGCTGCGAAAGCGATAGAAATCATTGATAAGATTAATGCTATCAGTATCAGTGTGCTGACAGAAGATGACCTCAAAAACCTCATTAAATCTCCTCCTTTTCTATATCTCTTGGTCTTTTATCATTTTCACTATATAAAGGTTTCGTTTTTGTTACACTTTGTTATACTAGTATACATAATTTGGTCACTAACTATTGTGTATATTATTGGGATATTATAATAGTTATAATGGATTATAATAGAGAACTACTTTGGAGTAGATAAGTAATCAAAAGGTTTTTAAATCTGGATTGGTAACCTAAAATCATGGACTTAAGTGATAAGGGAGACCTTGAGAACAGGATACTTGGTTTGTTCAAAAGCCAGTATGGCATAACAAATCTTAAAATGTATGTGTTTGATGAGCTGATTGATATCATACAGAATTTCTCTTTGGAAAGTATAGAAGATATACTCAGTTCGGAGGGCTATCTCTATGACCCTAATGAAAAATTTGATATTGCTAAACATGTAGGGTTTGTCCAGAGCGTTAGGGATATACTCTTTGATAGCCAGATATCCTTAGGGATCCACTCTAAGGTATTCCTTCAAAATATCCTCTTTGAGTATACTTATAGCCTTACTGAGGAGAATGCTTCTGCTCTGAGCAGGGCTTTAACCCCCTCGATAACTCTTAATGGGTTTAGGAAGACTGTAGGGCCGAAACTCATGGAGATGGAAGGTGAGCTAGATGATTATTATCGCAGGAGGAATATAGGTCAGTTCATGCCCTCTAAGGCTATACTCTTGGCGTCTATAACCCGGGGAGAGATGCTGTTAAATCTGGAAGAGGATATGGCAGGATATTTACGGGATATAGAGCTTCATAGTTTTATCAAGTTTACCTATAGTAATCTTGGCCAGGCTAACCTTAGGCTTTCCGGACTTTTTCCCAGGACTGAGGAGAGAGAAGAATATCTTATCGCGTCTATAAACCATTTTAGAGAATATATCAATCTATCTCGTGGGCGTTGGAAGGATCATACTATAAGGGAGGTAGCATATAAATTTATAGATATGGGCAAGATGTATTTTGACAGGTCAAAGGAGAGGGATTTTTTGGCTGGCAACCAGAGGAAACAATTTCTTGATACATCTCTGGAAAGATATCATGTTGCTTGGTCTCTTGAGGAGTGCCTATTCAACCAAGTCTCTCCTCAGTTGCTTGGCAAGATAGTGGATGTTTATATAGAACTCGAACGTAACGCTCATAAAAAAGACCAGAAGAAGAGGTATCTTAAGGAGGCCCTTATACTCTCGGAAGCATCAGGTGAGCTTGAGTGTGAAGAAGGTCCTTCTAAGGAGTTTTTGGGCAAGAAAGGGGAGATACACCTTGATCTCGCAAGGTTGGATGTGTTGTTTAATACAAGGCAGGGTGAAATGCGGGATGGAAATGAAGATGCTATGCAGGAAGTAAGCTTTGCTGAGAAAAAGCATCACTTTCAGGAAGCTATAAGCTTTTTCAATCGCCAGATACAGGATGGAGATGATTCTATAGAAGTTTTGTACAAATTGAGCTTGGCTTATGGGGGGCTTATAGACATGAACCTTCCTGGTCCAGATATAGAACCATACCTTGAGGGTGCAGGAGAGGTGCTTGAGAACCTTATATCCAATGCGGATATTATGGCAAAGCCTTATGT
>CAYNQH010000162.1:2751-3412 GCA_964399255.1 uncultured Methanosarcinales archaeon
TTATGTTGATAAGTATATAATATCAGAGTGCTCGTTTATCGGCAGGATACTACTTAAGGATATGTACCTCCATCCTGAAAAGAAGAGGGATCTGGATATGATAAATAAGTTCATATACTACAGCAAGAAGCTTATAGGTGGAGGGGGCGATGGCTGGAAGATAAGAGGGAACCTTGCAAGCTTCTTGAAGGAACGTGCGAAGATTGGCCTTAAGACAAAGGCTGATGATGTCTCCTTTGCAGTCTCTGACCTTGAAGAGGCTGTTGAAAACTATAATGAATCTGCCAGGTTAGGGAACCATGAGGCAGAGAACTATGGGCAGCTTGCAGAATGTTATTCATACCTTTGTGATCATAGCAATGATGAAAAGGTTAGGCAAAGATACCTGTTGCAGACTATAGAAAATGCTGAGATATCTAGATCTAGGGGGAATAGTTATCCAGAAAATTTTCAGATGATAGGTAAGTCGATATTGTCTTTCTGTTCTGCTGCTATGAAACGGGATTTTGATCCTGGCAATTTAAATTCTCTTTTTGGTGATGACTCATCTATAGGGGATTTTGGTGGGCTGAGCGAGTCGCTGAGCCATATAAAGAATTATCATAAAGGAACACTTCAAAAGAAGGATATGATAAACCTTCTGTTGAGATCTGCATATGAC
>CAYNQH010000163.1:0-3411 GCA_964399255.1 uncultured Methanosarcinales archaeon
CCTGAACTTGCATTCAAGGTAGTGATGGTTGAAAAGTCCAGTCACTATATCTATCTGCCTTCCGTTTATCATTACATCATGCCTTGCCAGCCTTATTATAGGGATCTTATAGAGATTGAATACAAATCTCTCGAATCTCTTGTCCATAGAACTATTTCTGGCCATGTATTCCTATTCCTCTCAAAGATTAATAAAGATTATTCAGAAAAAACCAAAAATCTTTCAGCTTATAGAAAGATATTTAAATTAAATCAAATATGAAACAAGAGAATGAGCAGGGTAGCAAGGGATATCCCCCTAGCTGAGATCAGCTTGAGGAGATATGAGAAACCAAATAATCTACAGAAGAGGGAGCTAGTCAAGAAGCTCTGCCTATCGATAGGTCTTCTTAATCCTGGAGATTCAAGAGATGTTATAGTTGATGTGTTCTATGTCCTGCTTGCAGCAAAGAAGGATAATAAAGACCTTAGCTCTGAAGACATAAAGACCAATGTGCTGAGCCTAAGGAAGGATCATGGGCTGCCTATGAGAGGGATAGCCTCCTCAAATATCAGAAGGCAGATCAAGAGGCTGAGGGATGTCCATTTTGTCGAGAAAAAGAAGAATGTATACAGGATCAATGAGAGCTCTGACCTTAAAGACATCTTTGAGACAAAGATAAAAAGTTATATGATAGTCCCCATAATGGATAGGATACAGGAATATCTAGAGCATCTTGACAATAACTTCTGACAATTTATATGGGTTACATTGCCAGAAATCCTAGGGATGCATCACTTCTCAAGCCTAAAATAGAAGTTTCTCCTGGGTTTTATGCTATCAAGAGGCTCTGCTTGAGTATGAGCCTTACTAAACCCTATCTCTCTTGCCCACATAATAAACTCCTGTTCAGAAAGTCCGATAAGCTCTCCTGATAAGACTGCATACGCAGTCCAGACAGCAAAATCCTCATCTTCTGTCCGGCCCCTTTTTCCTTCCAATGTAGAAAGGGCTTCAAGATTGACCTTATCAAGAAGGTTTCTCCCGAATAATATCCCTCCAGGTTTAAGTATACGATAAGATTCACAGACCGCTTCCCTAACCTTATCTTTAGCAGGCTTCAGTAGATCCTTAATCCTCCTATCATCACAGTTTTTTCCTTCCTCAATCAGACGAAGGTCAAGCCCATCTTCAAGAGACCTATACCCAAAAGAATGAAATACATTATTCGCATACACAAAATCTGCAATGCCTGAAGGAAACTCCAAATTAGGCATGCCTCTATAAGACAGCCTATGCCTATTCATGAAAGCATAATGTTCTCCTGTAATCTCTTCGATCTTATCTAGAGCGCTGCAGAAAGCAGGTATGCTTGGTTCAGAGAATAAGACAGAATCAGGGATTATCAGCCCTTTCTTTATCAAGAAAATCATATCGTTCAGAGTGCCAGGGCCTATCTCAAGTATGGTAGCGCCCTTCAGCTCTTCTAAACTCATTATCGACTCAGGATAGCTGTCAATATAAGTCTTATCCTTCACATACTCAAAATAGCCTGATAGTCCATGCGCCCCCATGGATAGATAGAATAAGCTCATAGATAAAAAACTTGCTGTATACCCAGTTGAGGTATATAAAAGGGAATAGAAATATTTATATAATGAACAGCTCATTTTCTTATCAAAAGGGGGTTTTTAAGGAGGGGATTGGATGATCAAGACTACAGATAGGAATACGGCTAATTCTTCTAGAGAGTGCTGTTGTCTATATTTCTACAAAAGTTTTTATAATTATTGTTTGATGGGAATGAGAGGCGTAGAAACTGGAGGTGTTAGAAATGACTGATTATGCAAAAGATATAGCTAGAGCTTCACTATCGATAGGAGGTATAAAGTTACAGCCTGATGACCCTTTCACCTGGGCTTCAGGATATAGGATGCCGATATACAATGATAACCGCATGCTTCTCGCAGATCCAGAGCATAGGCTCCTTGTTGCGATTGCATTCAAAGAGATGATAATGGAGAATATGATACCTCATCATTATATAGTCGGGACTTCTACAGCGGGAATTGCTCCTGCAACATCAATCGCAAGTCTCCTGCAGGCACCTATAGCCATCATCGATGAAGGCAGAGCATACGAGCTCCCTGTAAAATTTGGAGAGCTTAGTCTTAAGGGTATCGATGCTGTCGCAAGCACCTGCCCCTGGGGGATTGCAGAAGGGGTCTCTCTGGCAAACAAGACAAGACTTCCGTTCATGTATGTAAGGCAGAGCAAGAAAAAGCATGGGCTACAGCAGCAGATAGAAGGCATACCAAAAGAAGGGCAGAAAGTATTACTGATAGATTACCATACCGGGACCAGCTATAAGGATAATGCAATATCAGCGCTAAAAGAGAAAGGTGTTGAAGTATTTGAAGTGTTCGACGAGGACATCAGCGGCACAATCAATCCCGCAGACATCTCAGGGAAGAAGATCAGTGTAGTGGAGGATCTTATCAGCACAGGAGGAAGCTCTGTAGAAGAGGTGATCGCGTGCAGAAATTTAGGGGCTGAAGTTAAGTTCTGCCTTTCAATATTCAACTACGGCCTTGATAAGGCCATGGACCAGTTTAAGGAAGCAGAGTGCAATGTGCTGTCTGTGCTTACTTATGACACCCTCTTAGAGGTTGCAAAGGAGACAGGATATATAAACGAAGAGCAGGCAAAGCTTCTGGAAGAATGGAGATCTGATCCATTTGGATGGGGAGCAAAGCATGGTTTCCCAAAGGTTGATAAGAGATGAATCAAAAGCAAGGACAATAAGGTGATAATATGGTAAGACTGACAGAGAAAGAGCAGGAAGCGAGAAAAAGGATATGCCTCCCATTGGATATATCAGAGATAAGAGAGGGGGAGAAGCTTGTAAGAGAGCTCCATGATTATGTAGGGTTATACAAGATAGGCAAACAGCTGTTTACAAGTGCAGGTCCAGATGCTGTAAGGATGGTCCATAACGAAGGAGGACATGTCTTCCTTGACCTAAAATATCATGATATCCCTAACACAGTAAAAGGTGCTGCATGCGCAGCTTCCAAGTTAGGGGTCTATATGTTCAATGTGCATGCATCCGGAGGGAAAGAGATGATGATGGCTGCTTTAGAAGGGGTTACAGAGTCAGGAAAGCTGACAAAGCCTAAGATAATAGGGGTCACTATGCTGACTAGCATCGACCAGACAATAATGAACCAAGAGCTTAAATTGCCTGGCAAAGTGGAAGAGCAGGTGCTGAATCTCTCCCGACTCGCAAATGAAGCAGGGCTTGATGGCGTTGTTTGCTCAGCAGCAGAGCTGAGATTCATACAATCCCAACTTCCTAAAGGTTTCCTTTATGTTACACCAGGTGTTCAGGGCCTGATAAGCAAAGCAGGAGCGGACCAGAAAAGGGTATTT
>CAYNQH010000164.1:0-3379 GCA_964399255.1 uncultured Methanosarcinales archaeon
CATCATGTATACCTCCATAGATAGAATAAGAGAAAAGGAGCGAGCTCATCATATCATCTATAGCAAGGATATGGTAAGGCTGAGGATTCTTCTTTCCCAAGCCAGCCTCATCAAAAAAGTAGATCCTGCCGTAGTTCCTCTGCTTCTCCTGCATACACAGATATATGGCTTCATGATTTAAAAGCTTTTTGGTGCCCTGACCGAAAAATTTATATATTATTATGAATATATATTCATTATAGGTTATGAATAATAATTCATAATCCTAGAGCAAAATAAAAGCGTTGGAGGCGCTAAAATGCCAGGACAGGACAGGACAGGACCTATGGGGCAGGGACCAGCAACAGGACGTGGTTTTGGGCCTTGCGGAGCAGGATTTGGATTCCGCAGAGGCTGCGGGAGAGGATTTGGCTGGGGAGCAGGACGAGGCTTTGGTGGCGGATTTGGCTTCAGGAGATTCTGGGGCCAAGCTTCACAGCCTGTAGAGCTCTCCAAAGAAGAGCAGAAGAAGATCTTAGAGGCAGAGAAGGAAGAGGTAGAGCAGGAGCTGAAAGGGATAAACGAAAAGCTTAAAGAGTTTGAATTATAAGATAAAACAAAAACAAGGCGGGATAGCATGACAGGAGAACATGAAGGAAGAGAAAACCTTTCAGATGAAACAAAAGACCTTGAGAGAGCCAGGCAGTCGCTCATTGAAGAGTTTGAAGCGATAAACTGGTACCAAGAAAGGGCAGAGAACTGCAAAGATCCTGGGCTGAAGAAAATCCTTGAGCATAACAGGGATGAAGAGAAAGAGCATGCAGCTATGCTGATGGAATGGATAAGGAAGAAGGACAAGGTCCAGAATAAGATGTTTGAGGAGCATGACTAGACTTACAAAATCAATAAAGAAGACAGCAAAGCAGCTCTATAATATGCTCCCTGTACTATTAGGGGTAATCTTGCTAGTCAGTCTGGCAAACACATTGATACCGAAAGAAGCCTATGCCAAGGTCTTCAGTAAAAACGCAATTATTGACTCTGTCATAGGCAGTGCTTTAGGCAGTATACTGGCAGGCAATCCTATAACAAGCTATATACTTGGAGGGGAGATGCTTAACCAGGGAGTCAGCCTTATAGCTGTGACTGCATTCTTAGTAGCATGGGTGACAGTAGGAATAGTGCAGTTTCCTGCAGAAGCAATGATTCTAGGAAAGAGATTCGCTATCATCAGGAATGCCAGCGCTTTCTTGCTTGCGATAATAGTAAGTATTGCAACTGTTGCAATCCTGGGAACACTATGAAAAATAAAAAGCAAGAAGGGAAAAAGCAGGGAAAAAGCAAAGCAGGGCTATACTTTTTGGTAGTTGTAATGCTTGCCTACCTCATTATTCTCATCATGAATAAATCATTGTTCATTGAGAGCCTCAGATTTTTCCTCTCATTATTATGGAAGATAGCTTTAGTCTTTATAGGAATATTTGTATTGATGGTAATAATAGAACATTTTGTGAAGACAGAGAGGATAATAAAATATTTTGGGAAAGACGCAGGGATAAAAGGGTGGCTCTTTGCAATAGTTGCAGGCATCATCTCAACAGGACCTATGTATTTATGGTATCCTCTGCTTCAGAATATGCAGAAGAACAAAGCAAGCAACAAATTTATAGCTGTATTCCTCTACAACCGGTCTGTTAAAGTTCCTCTGCTGCCTTTGATGATATACTATTTTGGGCTAGCTTACACGATCATCCTTGCAGCAATGATGATAGCAGCATCAATAGTCCAGGGTTTAATCGTGGACAGGCTGATGAAGGTATAAACAAAATGCCAAGACCAAGACTAAGAAGAAGGGTTGATTTTGAGCCGGATGTTACCTATTTCAAGCCGGCAGGAGTAAGGATGGTTGACCTAGAGGAGTCTATCTTGGCTGTCGATGAGTTTGAGACTGTGAGGCTGAAAGATCTTTTAGGACTTGACCAGGAAGAGGCTGCAAAGAAGATGGATATCTCCCAGCCCACATTCCATAGGTTGCTCTCCTCAGCCAGGAAAAAGATTGCAGATGCTATAATAAACGGCAAAGCTATCAAGATAGAAGGAGGAAACTTCAGGCTCAACAGCAGAAGCATAAAAGATAACATTTTCTGTGTATGCCCTAAATGCGGAAATAAACAGACAAAAGCAGCCGGGACACCCTGCATCAGGCTGATATGCTCAAAATGCAAAATACCCATGATAAGAGGGGGATAAAGAGGGATATAATATGAAGATAGCTATAAGCACAGACGGCAAAAAAGGGATGGATGAGGCCATTGCAGACCATTTTGGAAGATGCAAGACCTATAC
This sequence comes from uncultured Methanosarcinales archaeon, assembly GCA_964399255.1. Taxonomy (GTDB): domain Archaea; phylum Nanobdellota; class Nanobdellia; order Woesearchaeales; family CAYNQH01; genus CAYNQH01. Next base: position 2,326 of record CAYNQH010000164.1, read on the forward strand.
ATTTTTAGATGAAAATGGGAAGATAGTTGAGATAATAGATAACAAAAGCAGCCATATGGGCGGGCAAGGACTACCTCCAGAGCTTATAAAAAAACATGGAGCAGACACAATGCTCTGCAAAGACATAGGCCCAAAAGCACTAAGCCTCTTCAATGATTATGGGATAGATGTCTATGTCTGCAGAGCAAAGACCGTAAATGACATATTTGAATTATGGAAAAACAAAAAGCTTAAAAAAGCAGGATTTGAAGATGTATGTGAGGAGCATAGGTCTGGATCATAATCACAAAAATTAAAAATAATAATGAGGTGACAGCATGAAAAAAAGAAATATACTTCTAACTTGTTTGTTATTCTCTTTGTTCCTGATCTCCCTTAATCTCGCTTACGCCCAAGAAACAGGAATATATTTCTTCTATGGGCAGGGCTGCCCTCACTGCGCAAGAGTTGAGCCTTTCATTGCAGGGCTTGAGCAGAAGTACCCTGAAATAAAGGTAGAAAGCTTTGAAGTCTACAACAGCATGGAAAACAGGGCCAAGCTCACAGAGATGTTTGATGCTTACGGAATACCTGCTCATGAACGGGGAGTTCCTGTTGCATTTGTGGCAAAAACCTATCTTATCGGAGATAGGCCAATCATAGAGAACCTTGAAAAAACAATACAAGAGAATCCAGATGCATCTTCTCCTTCACCAGATGATCAAGGAGGCAAGGTAGGTGAAAAATCACCCATGGAAAAGATCAGATCCCTTTCCTTAATCACAGTCATAGGAGCTGCAATCGTAGATTCCATCAATCCTTGTGCAATAGCAGTATTGCTTATCCTCATCGGAGCCCTTCTTATGACCGGAGACAAGAAAAAAGCTATCAAAGCAGGGCTGGCTTTCACTGTATCAATCTATATCGTGTATTTCCTCTTCGGAGTGGGGCTTTTCTCAGCACTCCAGATATCAGGGCTGTCATATTGGTTCTACAAGATTGTAGGATTCATCGCAATCCTTATAGGCCTTCTTAATGTCAAGGATTATTTCTGGTATGGAGGGGGAGGATTTGT
>CAYNQH010000165.1:0-2803 GCA_964399255.1 uncultured Methanosarcinales archaeon
ACAAATGGTAAAATATTGTAATAATATTTTACCAAATAAAATAAAAGAATATGATGTGATTATAGTTGGGGCCGGCCCTGCAGGATTGGGTGCAGCAACACAACTTATTGGTTCTAATCTAAAGGTTTTGCTTATTGACAAGAAAGAAAAGATGAACCCTGTTGCAGCAGTATTCCATGATGTTGTAGACGAGTTCAATATTTATGGTGCCTCTCTGAATAAATATAAAAAGATTGCTATGTACAAAAGATATGGTCATGTAATCAAGGGAGCCTCCAAGAAAAATTTAACCTATCTAGTAGATAGGCAAAAAGCCCGTAAACTCATCTTGAGGAGAGTCGACTTTCCTTACCTCCTGGACAATGAGATTATCAAAGCAGCCTATCATAAAGGTGGAATTAAGATTACTGATAAGAACAAAAATCAATATTTAGGGAAGATTGTCATAGATGCTTCAGGAGTGGCAGCGGTTATTGCAACCTTCTTAGGATTGGATGTAGAAAAGAAAGTGGAGTACTTGAATTATGCTCTTGAAGTTGAGAAATGTAAAATCGCTCAAAGTGATGCTCAGACTTATTATAATGATACAAGGTTGACAAAAGGTGCGGGGATGTGGGTCTTTCCTTATAGTAAGAAAAAAGCGCAGATAGGAATAAGCATAATACTTCCTTATGAGATACATGCAGCAGATGAGCTTTACGAAAAAATATTGTTTGCGATAGAAACTGTGCCTTTTTTGCATAGGCAGTTTAAAGATATGAAGATCGTGAAATATTCAGAGTATATACATGAAATTCCTGTGAGTATAGTGAAAGAGGGCGTTTCAGACAATCTTATTGTTATTGGCGATGCTGCAGGACATGCTACGCCCTTGATTGGTGAGGGGTATGGTAGAGGTCTTAAGATAGGGAAAATAGCAGCCCAGGTTGCAGCTGATTCGATAAAAATTGATAATCTCTCCCGTAAGCAACTATTAAAATTTGAACATGAGTGGTACAGAATTTATGGTAGGTATGATTTCTACAATGTCCTAGCAAGATACCTTAATTATCTTTATTCAGATGAGGAACAGGCTATGTGCATGAAAAGATTAGTCAAATTGAACAGTAAGGACTTCTTTAGCCTATTTAGGTCTCAGATAAGAATAGGATTGGTTTTAAAGTGTTTTTCAATGAAATTGTCATTTAGCCTTTTTTTACATTTTATAAAGGCTCCTTTTAGGTTTTTGAAAAGAAAATTGAATGTGATATTTATGAGCTATCTTTAGAGATGATTATTCTGCACAATAATAAACCTTAAATAGGTCTACGACAACTTTTTATCCATGGGGGAGGTACTTTTTGCAATATTAAAGGCTATTTATAAGTCTGTTGATGAGGTTATCCCTTTAGATGATGGTCTGACACCTGCGGAAATAAGCAATATCCTGCAGGACCCTTCTAAGGAGCAGAGGATAAAATATGAACTTGGTAAGTTGGATCAAGCAGTGTACGATGCTGTAAATACTGCGAGCGAGAGCTCTTGGGTATTTTCTTCATCCGTAGCTAAGATTATGGAACAGGCTAGGAAGGAGTTTATCAGAAGGTCATACAGGGGGGGTAACCCAAAGAAAACCCAAGATTTTGTAACCTGTGTCTCAGGGATTTTTATGGACATGATGTTTGAGAGAGAAGGCCTTTTTGTTTTTGGTTCTGATAAGATAAAGTCTAAGCTAGGCATAATTGTAAGCCCTGGACCAATATTTAAACGAGCTAAAGATGGTAATCAAAGATTTCAGAAGAAGTTTAGCGAAGCCGAGTGCGTTGAAGTTGGTAGGGGAAGAGCTTTAATAGACTACATCCATTTTGACCCTATTAATGATCTCGATTCTTATCTTGAGGCTGAGACTCTCCGTGCGGTGGGGGACGTTTTTGCTAGGGATACTATCTGTACTCAAATAATAAGCAGTTTAAGATTGAAATCGGATATTATTGAAGGGAAATACTATAAGGTTGGATTGCAGTGCATACTTGATGTTGAGGGGGGTGTCTACCTGAAAAGCAAGGCCAATGGTCATACTGAGCTATTAACGAGATGGACTTATGCGGGTAAATCTCTTCTTGATGATGTAAACAAAAATAGGCCTCTTAAGAATGGAGTTAATTTAGGGCCCCACAGGGTCATTTCTAACCTAGAAGATTTGGTAGAAGCCGAGAAGAATAGGGATATCTTCATACTCCCTCCGGAGAAAGATATAAGGTTCACAGACGATTTTATATCTAGATTTGGAATTGATAATTCAGTGATAGAAGACAATTTCTGGCATGATGAGATTCTTATTGGGAAGATGTCATACGGAGCAAATATGAATAGATATGAAGTTTCATGGTCATATAAGTACAGGCCTCTTAGAGTGTTCCTTGGTTTGTTAGGTATATCCCTAGATTTTTTCTTATACTCCTATTTTATGGATACACTCAACCTTCCTAATTCTGTGGCACTTATCAGCCTTCCTTTCTTAACCTATTCAATAGGTAACTATTTTTTCCAGAGAGATATAATGAGAGATGCTGATAGGCAGCCAAGGATATTCCAGAAACATGTAGAAGATTTAGAGAGGGGATTTGAGAATCTGAACAGGATGAATGAAGGCTACCGAAAGACTCTTGCACGGGTGACCTCCCTTGAGCAGCAGGCAGCAATAGGAACCCTGAATATGGGCTTTGACCAGTACAATAAGTTCCAGCTGGGTTACCTTGAATACCTGAGGACCCATGACAAGAAGCACCTGAAGAAAGCGATGGAGTCATTAAAACAGGCAAGA
>CAYNQH010000165.1:2813-3342 GCA_964399255.1 uncultured Methanosarcinales archaeon
TGGTGATACAGTCTGTGAAGTTCGGCCTGAAGGGGACTGCTGAGGATTTCAAGAAGGTAGCTACAATCTACTCTTTGGAGGTAAGGATGAGGCCTGGAGATTCAGAGCGTGATCTGGAATCAAGGAAGCCAGGCATACAGAGCACTAATGATGTCACATTCCTGTTCGGAGATCCTTCAGCAGAAGTGCCTTCTAATGTTAGGAACACCTGGGTGACGAAGGAGTACAAGCCTAAGAGAGGAGAATCCCTGAATGATGTGATGAAAAGGGCAAGGATAGAGGAGAACATCCTCACATACCTTATGCAGAGGAAGATGGGAGGATTAAACATCCATTCTCCTGAGCATATCGCGCTGGTTAACCTCTCAGAACTGGAGGAGTTTCATGCCAATGGATGTTTCGCATTTATAGAGAAGATCGAGGGCCCGACCTTGATGGAAAAGCTTGAGATGCTGAAAGATTCTGTAAAGGCAGACCGTCTGGCAGAACCTAAGATGGGAGAGCTTCTGTCAAAGGCATTGGGCCAGAT
>CAYNQH010000166.1:0-684 GCA_964399255.1 uncultured Methanosarcinales archaeon
TGCGACTGCTGCGGCCTATGAGATATTCCATCATCCTATAATAAACACCCCCATGCTTGGAGCATTCTCAAAGGTGACAAAGAATGTCTCCCTAAGATCATTGATGAAAGCTATAGATGAAGTGTTCATAGAGAGAAAAGGCAAGAAAGTTGCTGACCTAAACAAGAAAGCTATAAAAAAAGTGTATAATGAGACAAGATAAAATGCTGCATGAAAGGATAAAGATAACTACAGGTGCGGTTATAAAAGAGCCTGGCAGTTCCATAAAGAACAAGACCGGCGGATGGAGGACTATGCGTCCTGTAAAGGATGTCAAGAAGTGCATAGAGTGCGGCTTCTGCTGGATGTTCTGCCCGGATATGTGCTATAACGAGAAGTTCGAGGCAGACCTTGACTTCTGCAAGGGCTGCGGGATATGCGCACAGGTATGCCCGACAAGCGCCATCACGATGGAGAGGGAGAAGAAATAGCGATGAAGAAAGTAATAGAAACAAGCGTGGCAGTCGCAGAAGCTGTGAAGCTCTGCAATCCTGATGTGATACCTATGTATCCAATCACTCCACAGACCCACATAGTGGAGGCCATAGCGAAGTTCGTTAATGATGGCAAGCTTGATTCTGAGATAATACACGCTGAGAGCGAGCATTCTGCCCTTAGTGCCGCTCTTGGAGCTAGCGCTTACGG
>CAYNQH010000166.1:694-3337 GCA_964399255.1 uncultured Methanosarcinales archaeon
CTTTGATGCATGAGATCCTCTATGTAGTATCAGGCATGAGGCTTCCGATAGTGATGTCGATAGCGAACAGGGCACTTTCAGCACCTATCAACATCTGGAATGACCATCAGGATTCTATAACCTCAAGAGATACAGGCTGGATGCAGTTCTACTGCGAATCTGCCCAAGAAGCTCTTGATACTACGATAATGGCATTCAAGATTGCAGAGAACAAGAAAGTACTCCTGCCTGCTATGGTATGCATTGATGGGTTCTCATCCTCGCATGTATACGAGCCTGTCGACATCCCCTCAAAGAGCCAGGTCAAGTCATTCCTTCCACCATACAAGCCAACCCATGCTTTCCTGAATCCAAAAAGGCCTATGACACAAGGCCCTGTCGGCTTTCCAGATACTTTCATGGATTTCAGGAACGCGCAGCAGGATGCTATGGATGAAGCTTTGGAGCTGATAAAAGCGACAAGCGTTTCTTTCAAGAGATCATTCAAAAGAAACTATGGGAACGGGCTCATAGAGACATATAAGATAGATGGAGCCGACTATGCTATAATGGGCATGGGCTCTATCTGCGGATCTCTCAGGGTAGTGGTTGATGAGCTGAGGAAGCAGGGATATAAGGTAGGTATGATAAAGGTCAAGACATTCAGGCCTTTCCCTGAGCAGGACATAATAGATTCGTGCAAGAAGGTGAAAAATCTTGTCGTCTTCGACAGGAACATCTCTATAGGAGGGGATGGAGCATTATTCACAGAGGTAAGGAACGCACTTTATGATCAGAAGAAAAAGCCTGTAGTCAAAGGGATAATAGCAGGCCTAGGCGGAAGGGACATAACACCCTGCCATCTTGAGAAAGCATTATATAAGATAGAGAAATCAAAGAAACTTATAGAATGGATGTTTTAAACAAAGCAGTGATAACTAAATGACCGCATTTCACATAATAAAAGAAGAAAACCTATCTCAAAGCTGCCCTTATTGCAGCAGGAGCCTGGGAGACAAAGAGTTCAGGTCTGAATTCGAGAACCCTTTCCATTATAAGACAACAGTATGCGAATGCGGGAAGAAGATATCGGTCAAGGTCAACTTCGACGGTTCAGGCCATGACAACTGGAACAAAAAAAAGACGATCGAGACAAGACTGACAAGATGAAAAAAGAAGAAGTCAACGGACTCCCTTTTGAGGAGCTGCTCGAAAAAGGCCATAGAGGATGCGCAGGCTGCGGACAGGCATTGGCAGCAAGGCATGCTATAAAGGCAGCAGGTAAGAACACTATAGTCTGCAATGCGACAGGCTGTCTTGAGGTCTTCACCACACCTTATCCTGAGACCTCCTGGAAAGTGCCTTGGGTGCACGCTGCATTCGAGAACGCTGCCGCAGTAGCCTCAGGAGTAGAGCGAGCTATGAAGAAGAGCAAGAAGAGCTATAATCTCCTGATACTTGGGGGGGATGGAAGCACTTTTGATATCGGTTTCCAGGCCTTGAGCGGAGCGATAGAGAGAGGCCATAACTTCTGCTATATCTGCTTTGATAACGGAGCCTATATGAATACCGGGATACAGAGAAGCGGAGCCACCCCTAAATATACTGATACAACCACAAGCCCTGCAGGGAAGAAGATCCACGGCAAGACTGAGTTCAAGAAGCCTATGCCCCTGATAATCGCTGCTCACGGAGCTTATGTAGCTACAGCAAATATTGCATTCCCACAGGATTTCGTCGCAAAGGTAAGGAAAGGCCTGGCCCATAAGGGTCCTGCATATATCCAGGTTTTTTCTCCATGCCCTCTTGGATGGAAGCATCATTCATCATTATCTATAGAGGTCGCAAAGCAGGCGTACAAGACTAAGGTAACACCCTTATTCGAGATCGAGAATGGCATACTGACCTTCACAAAGAAGCCTTCTGAAGACAAGCCTATATCTGATTACCTTAAGACTCAAGGCAGGTTCAAGCATATGAACCCTAAAGAGATTGCAGATGCCCAGCAGCATACTGATTCAGAATGGAAAAAGCTAATAGACCTTGAAAGTTCAAAGGTAAGGATATTTTAGAATTCGTAATCTTCATCTAGCTCAGGCTCTTCCTCAAAGAATCCCTCTTCTACATCTTCCACCTCTGCCATATTAAGGCTGATTATAGGAGAGATCTCATTGCGGCTCTTCGATGCCTGTACCGCACTCTGGACAGTAAGTCTCATCTTCCTGCAGGATAGCACCGCATAAGGCACATTCCTTTTCTTTTGCCATCTTGTACCTCCTTGGGGCTATGGTACAAAATGTCATGAAAATCCATAAGATCATATAATGGATCTTCAGGACGTAGAAAACCCAGCAAGATTTGCCAATCCATCAAAAGACTGAAATCCTGGTTTTCTGGATTTTCTTCGTAACCCCCTTTAGGCAAATCCAAGATTTAAGAATATTTAAATGTTTCTATTAAAAAGGCCTTGAGATCCTGGCATGCCTTTAAAAATCCGATATACCCTTTAAAAAAGGATTTTTGAAAGAGTATCATCATCACCCCAAGAATACCCTCAATAACAAAACATTTAAATAATAGAAGGACTCCTAAAATCTGATGGTAACCAAACATCATGGGCATGGGGGTCATGGAGACAATATATCTGTCAAGGACAGCTATAAG
>CAYNQH010000167.1:0-1232 GCA_964399255.1 uncultured Methanosarcinales archaeon
ATTGATTATGCCTTGGAAATATATCTTTGTCTCTTCCTGATCATGTGTCAGGATTATATCTTCTGAACCTGGATAGTTAAGGCCTTTCTCTTCTTCAGGAGCATCTTCATCCATCCTTGCAAAGACTTTTTCTATGTTGTCTATCCCAAATCCTGCATGTTTTGGCTTCATGGCCCATTCCATGACATCATAGGTCCACATCCAGTCTGTATCATGATTGAAACCCTTATCTTTGTAATAGTTATAGGTGACACCTTCAAATTTGGGCTGGGTGTATCCTAGATCCCGGAGGAACTCCTGGATCTTCTGCTTCTTCATCCTGCCTGATCCAGTTTCAGGCCTGTCAGATTCATAGTCTTCGCCGGATTCATTGCCTCCCTTGTCGCCATATGGGAACCTGAAGAACTTTGCAGGCCGCGCAATACCTGCTTTCCTATAAGCCTCTTCGATAAGATCATCAGCCTTCCTTATCCTTTCAAAACAGTCCTCTAGCTCAAGATCAGAAAAATGCTTATGGCCATAGCTGTGATTGCCTATTATGAAGCCTTTCATGATAGCATAGACTGCTTCATCAAGACTTTCTTCAAGTAAGTCTCCCCTGCAGAAGAAGACTGCAGGAATCCCTTTCTCAGCAAGGAAGTCTACCTTCTGCCTGAAATCCCTAGTAGGGGAATCATCGATCGTGAGGTATGCTATTTTTTGTGCCATGATCCTGCTAAAGCGCCTATTATTAATAAAACTAACCCTTCATACCACAAACTATTTATATATAAACCCTTAGAGTAGACCTATGGAAGGAAGACCTTTACTGCCTGTAATCAAGAAGTATTTCATGTTCTCAAAAGAGGAGATGAAGGCGCTGGCGATAAGCATACTGGTCATTGCATTCATATTCTCTTTCAGGAGCTGGGGTACTGATGTATTCGATGCTATATTCGGCTTCTTCAACTTCATCAATGCGGTCATATTGACAGGTCTTGCGCTGGTTGTCCATGTGTCTGCACAGCGGCTCTATGCCCTGCACTCTGGGCTGAGAGCTGAGTACAAGATCTGGTGGTACGGAGTATTCATAGGGCTTCTCCTTATCATAGTGTCTAACGGATGGGTATGGTTCCTCGCTACAGGAGGAATCATAATACATTTCATGCCTGGGATGAGGATAGGCTACTTCAGGTACGGCCTGAAGCTTACAGACCAGGCAAGGATAGCTATGATGGGCCCTCTCGCAAACA
>CAYNQH010000167.1:1242-3335 GCA_964399255.1 uncultured Methanosarcinales archaeon
GCGAAGTCAAATTGAACATTGTTTCCTCCAAACTGCCTTTCAATGCTTTCCTTATAGAGAAAGCTGTCCTGATCAATGTCTGGCTTGCTGTATTCAACATGATTCCTATACCTCCTCTGCCAGGATTCCTAGTTTTCACAGGCTCAAGGGCAGGATTCGCTTTCATCTCCGGTTTCATACTTGCATGTGCTATACTTATGACATGGTTCGGATTCTTCACATCATTGATCGGTGCGGTGATAGGCGCAATAGCCGCTTTCGCCGCATGGATGATATATGTAGAAGGAGTCTAAGCCATGAAGCTCATAAGCCCTTTTTGCAGAAGGTATATCATGAATATATATGCAAGGAAAGTATGGAGCCCTAACATCATCAGCAGGACATAAAAACCTGTTATCCCGTCAAGTATGCTTGCAAAATCACCCTTAAAAGCATATGCCTTTGCAAAAAGATAAGCTGCTACAACAAAAGCAAGCCTCCACCCTAGAACGTCCAGCTGGAGAAGGAGGATGATGAATGCTGACAATAGGTCTGCAAGCCCCATGATTTTGACAAATACCATAAGAAAAACATGTTCAGACAGGATATATAAAGGTTATGAAAAAAATATGCTAAGATGTTCAACAACAAGAAAGCAATGGACCTAAGCTCCTATTGGGTAGAGCTCCTATTCTTCTCCCTCCTAGTTGCAGGGTTCATAATAAGGATGTCGATGCGGGGTTTTGTGACAAGCGTACTGCTTATCATGATATGCGCCTTGATCGCAGGAAGGATACTTTATGAGAAGAGAAGGACTAGAAGGGCAACATATATAATAATCATAATCGGCCTTCTTATGGGGATGCTTCTGGGAAGGAGCATCCTGGAGATGGCTGTGATAATAATGATCTTCCTCTTAGGGCTGAAAGGAAGCTACTATCTGCACCAGCAAGGGTATATCTGAATGATAACAAAGATTTCTGACAGGATATGGAAGTTCACAGGGACTGACAGGACGAATGTATACTTCCTAGACTTTGATAAGAAAGTAATCATAGACACAGGGTACAGGAAAGACAGGCATCTCATAGACCAGTTCCTCGGGAAGTTAGTCGACTTCAAGAAGGTAGATATAGTCATCTTTACCCATCTTCATTATGACCATATAGGCAACTTTGACCTGTTCCCTAATGCAGAGTTCTATGCTTCGCAGCAGGAGATAGATGATTTCAGGAAGAACCAGTATGATTCTATCCTGAACGATGATATGGTATCAAAGTTCAAGGTGGAGCTTAAGCCACTCACTGACGAGATTGCAGGGCTTGAAGTAATACCCTCTCCAGGGCATACCCGGGGTTCTATCTGCCTTTGGTACAAGCCCGACAGGGTATTGTTCACTGGAGATACTTTATTCTTCAGCAAGAACATGGGGCGGACAGACCTCCCGAATTCTGCGCCGAAAGAGATTAACAAGTCGATAATGAAGCTTATCCCCTACAACTTCAGGGTGCTTGCTCCTGGGCATGACTACTGAGAAGCCTAATATCTGAGAGGTATCCCTCTGGAGTATCTAAGAGAGTCTATCCTTTTTCTCATGAAAGATACCACTTCTCCAGGTATCGTTGTCTTCTTCCTCAATCCGCCTATATGATCGACAGACTGGAGCCTGGCAACTATCTCCCTTCCGTCATCAGAATCGAATATCTCTTCAGGAACAAGAGAATATCCTGCACTCATGAAATCTATGGAAAGATGAGAATCAGAATTGACAAAAAGCTTAAGGCCATGCTCAGAAGATAAATTCTCTACAAGCCTCTCCACGCTTGCCCTTGGCTCTCTTAGGTTAAGCTCTATCCCGTCGATCATCCTGTTACCATTGCATGCAACAAACTTAAGGATATTCTTCATCCCTATCCCATTATAGGAAAATGGATGCGGTGCAATCGCTATCCCTCCCTGTCTTTTTATCTCAATAAGAGTATCTTCAAGGCTCATGTAAGGCCTTATCGGCTCGTCTATGCCTATCGCAAGAAAATGCCCTTCCTTGGTAGTTATCTCCTCCCCATTGATTATATAATGAGGCTTACCATTTTGTATCCTCAATACGCATCCTA
>CAYNQH010000168.1:0-3335 GCA_964399255.1 uncultured Methanosarcinales archaeon
AAGGTATACTGTCTCATACCCTGCCATAAGAAGCTTTATCGTAAGCTCTGAATCCTCTGTAACGCTTGTAGAGTTCCATCCCCCTACTTTCTCGAAAGCATCTCTCCTGAGCGCTCCTGCAGTGCCGCAGAAGAAAACAGAATTAACCCTGTTATGGATAGGCATTATTATAGTATGGTATATCATGAGTGTATATGCTGCAAATCTTGTTATCAGGTTCGTGTCCTTATTGTAGAATCCCTGCCTCGACTGGACTATCGCGACTTTCGGGTTTGAAAAGGGCTTCACTATATTCTTTAGGAAGTCCTTGTGAGGTATGAAATCAGAATCGAAAACGACAAGTATCTCTCCTTTGGTTATCTTCATAGCATTGTTCAGTGCGCCTGGCTTGAATCCTGTCCTGTCTTCTCTATGGAGATATTTGATGAAACCTGGATTTTCATCTGCATATCTTTTCATCAGCTCCCTTGTGCCTGTATGGGTGCTGTCATCAACTATCACTATCTCGTACTTATCCTTAGGGTAGTCGAACTGCATACACCTCTTAAGGCATCTTTCAGCTACAGGATCGTTGAATGTGGGGAGCTGTACGCTAACGAAAGGAAGCTCTTTCAAAGGCTTGAACCTCCTAGCGCTTGTATCATTGAAGAATATGTGGATTATCGCCAGCAATATGAAGAGAACTGAAAAGAATATCATAGGTATAAGCGTTAGGTTGTATACAAGCAGTGTAAAGTCATAAGCTGTTATCATATCAATCGCCTAATTGTATCTGGTATCTCCTGATGGTCCTCCTGAGCTTCTGGTAGCTCGGAATCCCATCGATTATCGTGTTATCGGTGTCTGTTATGCCTATATAAAATCGTGGGCTGATCCCTACAAGGCCGTAGTTCTCAACTTCTGAAACATCCTGCCTTATCTCATCAAAATCAGACTTTTCTAGGCATTCCCTGAATTTATCTTCTAAAATCCCGTATTTACCTGCCAGAGCAGGGAGATCTTCTTGCTGAGTAACATTAAAAATATCGAAATAAAAGTCGAAATAGCTCTCTTTTTTAAGGGAATAGACGCATTGGAGTGCCTGGGCATATATAAAATTACTGGTTTTACTGTTATAATCATCTACTGAGAGCGCATTCTTATGATAATACCTTATCTTGCCTGTGTAGATGAATTCCTGCGCAAGCTGGGGGAAGATCTTATCCATGAAATAATCAGATGATCCTTCTGTGAAGTCGATGTACACTATAAATGTGATGGATGCGTTCTCATAGCCATAGTAAGGCCGGTCATATATCTCTGGTGTTGCGGAAATATAAAAATCATATAAGAAGTTTATATCGCCAGCCTTTAATTTTTCAGATACTATCGGCTTCTTTGAAGATTCAGTACGGTAATAGCCCCATGCAAGGTTGAACATCGCAAAGAATACAATGAATATCAGGGAGTATAGGACAAGCCTGCTTTTTCTCCTGCCTTGATTCAGCTTCCTCTTATCTTTCATCCTGCGCCCCTATATCTTTGAGAAGCTCTTCAGCTTTCACCATCCTTCCCTGGTATATCCTGTCATTCATTATTATCGCAGGCAAGGAAGTGATGTTATAAAACTCCTTCAGCAGGCTTATCGTCAGGTCGTCGGAATTGAAGTCTATAGCGAATAGCATCACATTCTTCCCGGAATCAACCAGCTCCCTGTTGAATATGTCGAGCTGCTCTCCCTGTTCTACACAGTTGCCGCAGTCGGCAGAATAGAAATATATCGTATTTATCAGGCTTGTATTGCATTTCTTCTGGGAGTTCTTCGCCATTATCCATGTAGACACAGAAAGCTGGTTGTACTGCTCCTTCAGAAGGTAATACTCTTTTGACGGCTGTTTTGTCTTCTCATATTCCTCTATCCTAAAAGGAAGTAGCTCCCTATAGTACTGGAGCTCTTTGATCAGATGGTCCATAGAGATATCAAGAAACCTGCATTCCTCATCCTGGCTGAGGGTCTCTACAAATATCCTCTCAAGCTGCCTGCTCTTGAGGTTCGTCTCGAGGAACCCCACATATCCTTTAAGGCTGTCAAGCTCTTCCTTTGTTATGCTCTCCAGGTCCTGTATATTCCTCTCTGTAGCGTTCTTGAAAGATTGGATGTCTGAAAGGGTCTTCCTCTCAAGGATCTTGTTGGCATAAAGCCCGCTGAATACGCCTGCAAGATAGAGGACTACGCACATCATCAAGGCTACTGCGATAATCGCGTTTCTTTTCTTTGATGCTGAGCTTCTCTTTATCATCTAATCCCTCTGCTGTATAGAATCCTTCTTGATCCTTGCCTCTTTCCTATAGTTCTTAACACCCACTATGAAAAGGAAGATGCTCCACAATGCAAGAGACGGAACTAGTATAGGCACCCAGCTGAAAAGCAGGAATGGTGTCAATGAGTAGAACATTATCCTTAGAAGATTTACATACTTCATATTCCGGAAGAAAGGGAATAGTGCTACGCTTAAAAAGAAAAATATGAATGTACCTGCAAAAAGATAGAAGAATATCGTAGATGTGGTCCTCCCAAGAGAATAGTTCATCATCCTCCAATATTGGATGTCGATGGTCATGAATATATCGAAGTATGCTGCCTTCACCAGGCTTATCAGGAAACTGAAGATACCAGACAATATGCCTGCAGTTATCAGCAGCTTGAGATAATCGCCAAGTACGCTCTCAAATGTCCTCTCATTCAGGTTCCTGAACTCTTTACCAGGGTATAGCAGGACCTGTATCCCCTGTCTTATCGCATTTATGACCATTTTACCTCCCTAATCCTATATATTGCCAGATCTCAACCTCCTTTTCTGAGTAGATGTTTTTAAAGGTTTCGTTGTTCTGGAACAAGAAAAGAAGGCCTTCATCATCTTCTTCCCAAACCCTGCCTGCCCTCATCTCATCATCTATGAATATATATCTCACCCCATACCTCCTCAGGAGATCCTCTGAATTCACCAGGTTCCTCGAACCAAAGATCGACGATGCATCCTGAGACTGCCTTGAGCGGGGAGATGACATGCTGTCTACCAATACGGTTTTCTTTGATAATGTCTCTATCATGAAACCGTTAGAATGATGAGAGAGCACCACCCCCTCTTCCTGTCCTCTCAGCCAAGATGCTGCTTCAAACTTCGAATCTTCGCCTGAATCCTGGTTTACCCTATTGAGGAAAGCAGTGGCTGAGAATATAAGAGAGCATATTATTATCAGCAATGTAAGGTTCCTTACGATCTCCAGCTTCCACTTAAGGCTCATAAGGCGGAAGAAGCCTTCTCCTGCAAGGTAAGATACGAAGAAGGTAAGAT
>CAYNQH010000169.1:0-3332 GCA_964399255.1 uncultured Methanosarcinales archaeon
CTGTGTCCCTAAAAGGAAGATTCAATGCTTCACCATACTTATGGGTCTTTGCGCTCTTTGCCCTTCCATAGATATGCACATGCAGGTAAGGACCTTCTGGCTTTTCAACTCCCCAGTTGCCGTTCTCCTGGTAGTTTATCCTGCCTATATCAACCCCTCTCCTGTTCATGGCTGCCTTCATTGCCTGACCGACAACCATTGTAAGCCTCATGAGTTCTATTGCAAGCTTTGGACTGAGCTTTGTCCTGTCCTCAACCCTGACCTTAGGAAGAATCCTTATATGGCCGCCATCAGTCCTTGTCACATGAGGCCTGTCCATTGCCTCTACTGTGAAGTTCTTCGTCTCATAGATCAATGCCATGCAATATGCTTAATGAGAATTATATATAAACTTTTCTAGTCTCTTTTTCTGAAATCAACCTGGATAAGATTGCCTCCACTCCCTTGAGGCAAAGAATCGCTTTCTGTTCTTTGGGCTCCTCCAACTGCCCTGACCCCTCTGTATTGTATTCCAATATCATAACCTTTTGAATACCTTACTGTTCTGTCACTGTCTAAGGTGCTATTGATCAGTTCAGCTGCTTCCCCTCCCATCTTCTCTGCATACTCACGAAAATAAGGGGCAGATTCACGGCTTATATTCACATGCAGGCCTTCTGGACCATCTCTCGCAGGACTCAGTGAGCCACGAGCAGGTTCATACTTATTGGAATTTCCCATATAACCATCCATAAAACCAGCGAACTCTGCAGAACCCATTATCCATTCAAGATTCCTTTCTTCTCCATTAGGAAACCTGAATTTCTTGCGTTCACCAAATACAGGGATTAATTCCAGCCCTATCGCAGTCTTATAAACTTCAAATATCTGCTTTTGTTTTGATGTTGGTCTTGCCATCTTATAACATCAACTGATCTTTCACAGATAATACAACTTTCCCTCACTTCTCTGTTTCCTGTCCATCTGGGAGTCTGGCTTGTTTATCCTTGGCCTGTTTGACTCATGGTCCCGTCTCATTGTTATCTTCAGGCCTGACAGGAACATATTCATCCCTTCTGTAAGTGTGAACGGCCCTTTTACTTCTCCATGCTTTGCAGGCTTTCCTTCAAACACAATAAGGTCATCTGATAGGTAATCAATGAACAATAGGTCATGATCAACAACAAGGCATGATCTGCCTGACTGTTCCATCAGATCCCTCATGATCTTAGATATCAGCAGTCTTTGCTCAACATCAAGGTAAGCAGACGGCTCATCAAGAAGATACAGGTCAGCGTCCTGCGACAGGCATCTTGCAATCGCGACTTTCTGCAGCTCTCCACCAGAAAGTTCACTCAGTCTCTTTGTGAAAAGATCTTTTAGATCAAGTGGTCTGATAAGCTGAACCTCATACCTCTGGATTGCTTCATGGAGGTAAGAGGCTACAAGCTCATCGCTGTCTGACTGGAGGTATTGGGGTTTGTAGCTGACTCTTATTATCTGGTCTGTCTCTCCATTATCCATCTCAAGCACTCCTGCAAGTATCTTTGCGAATGTTGTCTTTCCTATGCCATTCTCTCCAAGTATTCCGCACACATCTCTCTTCTTCAGCTCTCCTTTCTGGGCTTTTAGCTCAAACCCTCCGAGTTTTTTATGGAGACCATGCCATGAGACAAGAATAGGCTTCTTTGTCTCCTTTCCTGCAACTTTCTGAAGGAATCTTATCTGGATGCCCCTAAACCTTATGTTCTCATCCTTGAGATAACCCTCAAGGAAGATGTTTATTCCTGTTTTTGTCGCCTTTGGCTGGCTCACGATTCCATAAGCCCCCTTCTCTCCGAACATTATGTTTATAAGGTCAGCCATATAGTCAAGGATTATCAGGTCATGCTCTACAACAATGACTGCAGTGTCTTTATCTGCGAGGCCCCTTATGAACTTGCTGATCTTGATCCTCTGTTTTATGTCAAGATAGGATGAAGGCTCGTCAAAAACATACAGGTTAGCATCTTTCAGCACAGTTGCTGCGATAGCGACCCTCTGCAGCTCTCCGCCAGATATCTTTGAGATATCTGTGTCAAGGAAATCATTCAGTTCAAGAAGCTCTGCAATCTCGCTGAATCTCCCTTTTTCATCAGCTTTCTTTAGAAGATCAGCCACTTTTCCTTTGAATGTCTTTGGAATCAGCTCAACCTGCTGAGGCTTGTAGCTAATCTTTATCTTCCCATCCCTCACCTTCTCGAAGAAGTGCTGCGCTTCTGTTCCCTTGAAATATTCTATCAAATCCTTGAAATCTATCTTATTATCCTCATTCTTCTTATCTTTTCCAAGATTAGGCTTCAGGACTCCGGCAAGGACCTTTATTGCAGTTGATTTTCCTATTCCATTGACTCCCAGCACACCGACCACTTTGCCGAACATAGGTGTAGGAAGATTATACAGATGGAATCCGTTCTTGCCATACCTGTGGATTGGGTCCTGTTCAAGTGCTTCTGGAAGATTGACTATATGGATTGCTCCAAAGGGGCATCTTTTTGGGCAGATTCCGCATCCAGTGCACAGCTCTGTGTTGATCTTTGCTTTCTTGTCATCTCCCTTGACAATGCATTCTTCACCTGTCCTGTTCACCGGGCACAGCCTGATGCAGAGGAAATCACCGCAGCCCCCTGGATTGCATTTCTCTTTCTCTATTACTGCTATTCTTGTCATTTTATCTAAGTTATTCTAAATTATATGTGTATTATGAGTATGGCCATATAAAACACTCTATAAACAGCAGGAACATAGGAAATATTTAAATATACACCCTTGCAGTTATCAAATACTCAGATAATAGGATTTACTCTTACAGTCTTATTCGGACTACTCCAAGCGTAGCGAGGATGTAGTCCTTAATGGCTGGGTCAAGGAAGAAGACCCTTGTAGGCAAATATTTAAATATACACCCTCTCAAAGCCTATATATGGCAAAATGTGATATATGCAAGAAGAAGGTTGAAGAGACCTTTCTCAAGAAGGTATTGGGCACTTATATAAAGGATGAGAAGGGCAAGAAGCACCTGGTATGCCCAGAATGCCAGAAGAAATATCTTTCAAAAGAAGAAATACTTAAAAAGCTGTGATTCTCTTAGTCATCCAAGATGCCCCTGTAGCATAGCGGCTAATGCATCTGCCTCGTAATGTAATAATCAACTCAGGAGAGCAGAAGATCGGGAGTTCAAATCTCCTCAGGGGCTTATGGGGAATTCAAACGGTCGTGGGATTGAGCAGAGCGAAATCCCACTTAAGCTAGCTTCCGAGGGTAGCGTTGACGCTCGTTCCAAATCTCCTCAGGGGCTTAGAAAGTTTTTTAAA
>CAYNQH010000170.1:0-3326 GCA_964399255.1 uncultured Methanosarcinales archaeon
GCTTAAGGTATCTGCCTAAGCCTTATCAAAAAGCTTCTCGATCTCGCTTACATCAAGATGCAGTACTTTCAGTTCTTTCATCCGTTCCATGCATCGTTGCGTAAATCCGCTTTTTGAGATAAGGATATACTGATAAGTGCCGTGGAATCCTATCAATTCTGATTTTTTCCTAAGATTCTCTAAAAGGTCAATGTCTGCCTGCTTGTTTGTCCATTTGACTTCACCGACTAAGATCCTTTTTTCCTTGTTGTTATAGGCAACTATGTCAATCTCATTGCCATTTCTGTCCCACCAAGCGCCAATATCCTCAAAGTTCATCGGCACTCCCTTAATATCCTTGTTTATGTATAACACAAGAAGTTCCCTAGCAATGTCCTCAAATATTCTTCCGACATAACTGGTAAGATTCTCTGTTATCGCTTCTTGAACCAGTCTTGTGTTGCCCAGATTCAGCGCTGTCTGATTAGGAAATATGAATCTGTACCAAAACCTAAAAAAGTTGTCTCTTATAACATATTTTCCTCGCCGTTCCTTGCCAAGCATAGGATTCTGTTTTGTGACCAGGTCAAGGAGATTATCAAGCCTAGCTATATAAGCGGGCATAACCGTTGGAGTCAGTCCTGTGAAGTCTTGCATCTCCTTTAGGCTCTGTTTTCCAGAGGATATGGAATGCAGGATTGAGTTGTATTTCGCATGAACTCTCACATTCTCGTATTCAAGGAGATTTTTTGGCTCTTCAACAAGCTCTCCCCCTTTTTTAAGAAGCAATTCTGATATTGCCTGAGAAGTGTTATCTATGCCTTTTGTTTTGCTAAGATAATAAGGCGTTCCTCCAAATACTGCGTATCTTATAATCTTCTCTGTCTCTTCTAATTCATTGAACATCAGCCTGAAGTCAGCATATCTAAAAGGGGAGATCTTAAACCGTGAAACTCTGCCATAAAGAGAGCCTGCTTTGCTTTCAGTGATCTTGTTTATCATTCCGATCGAGGATCCGACAAGAATGATCATTATCCTCTTTTTATTGAGTTCAGAATCCCACCTGTTCTGCAATCTTGTTATGAATTCTGGCGCCACTTCCAGAAATCTCTGGAATTCATCAATAACTAAAAGAAACTTGTTCTTATCTGCTTTTGCTGAGATATAATCAAAAAAGCCGTCAAAATCAGCAAAGCTCACATCCTCTCCAAGCTGTGTTCTGATAGCGTCAGAAAGAGATTTCAATAATTCACGCTTGCCGCTCAGGTCAACATAGAAATAAAGTTTTTTTGCTGAGATTTTATCCATGAATTTTTTTATGAGTTCTGTCTTACCAACCCGTCGTCTGCCATAGATGACCGCCATCTGAGCAGAATCCTTGCTATACATGCTTTTAAGAGTAATGAGTTCATCATTCCTGTCGTAAAATTCGTTTGCCATTTTATATTATCCTGATAATATTATAATATTAACAAGATAATATATAAATATTTCGGTTTTTTTCCTTTAATCTGCCCTACATCCTCATCCAATAACCCCAACCAATCTTTATATATGAGAACTCAATCAAAGAGAATCATCTCCCTCAGTTGGGTTTCTTATATCAAGCTACTAACTCTTTTACTCTGCCATCAGCTCTTCTGAAATCGTGACAATCTTATCGCAGTCGTCGCAATAGTAGATGTCTTGACCGATCTGCCTGAGCTGTGTGCCGCAATCCTCGCAACGTTCCATATACGCACCCCCTTGGTTTATATGGTACTCATCAGCAATCATAAACGCATATATTATAATCTATTATAGATGTTGAAGTATATAAATCTTTCGACGAAAAACAAGGAATTCCTTATTTTTCATACTTCCTATAGAGTGGTAAAAAACGAAAGCTTTATATATGATGACGAGAGGCATCAGGGGATGAAAGCACACTATAAGATATCAGGAGCAATTGCGCTGGCAGCAGCAGCTTATTGCGGAATAGCTTATCTGGATTCAAGAAAGCCTGAGCCTTCTGAAGACGCAGTCAAGCTTGTGAACTGCATGCTCTTGAAGCAGGACAGAAAGACATTTGATGATGAATCGAAGAAATATGAGATATTTCATGCTCCTGTCGCTTTTCCAGAATCTGAACGGTTTGATGGCAGGGAATTCTTTGCCCAGCTAACTCTTGATGACAGGGTCCCTTTTGCAGAGGGCAGCAGGAATTTTGGAAACGAAGATCTTTTGACCATTATTCTTTATGAGAACTTTCATGGAAAGGATGATAAGTGCAGGCCTATCTCATATTCGCGCAAGATTGCTGAACTTTCTGATGGGTGTGCCAATGGGTTTGGTGAAATGGATATAATTCATATCACTTCCAGAGATCCCACTGTTGAGGTTGAGCAATCCACTTATTCCAAGGGAAATGATCCTGAGGAAGGAAAGAGAATCTATGGCAGGATAGTCAAGGCGATCCTGACTGGGTTAAAAAAGGATTGCAAAACTTCTGTTAAGCATGCTTCTCAATGATCACATCATGCTTTTGCTCTCATAATAGTCTTCCAGCACGATCTTGTCAATATCTTCAAGGTCTTTAAGGACATAGAGCTTTCCTTTGCTGATCTCAACAAGCTTTTCAGCAAAACTTCTGCCTTTCCTGTCAAGATTGATGCCGACAAGAGATATGGTTATCCCTGCAGCGCGCGCCTGAGCTGCATGTTCAAGAGTTTCTTTCTCAGGATCAGCTCCTGCAGTCGGAAGAGCATCAGTAAGAAGGATAAGATGTTTTGCAGTGTCATCTTCAGGAAACATCCTGATGGCAGTCTTGATAGTCTTTGCCATGTCAGTCTGTCTGGATGCGCGCGCCTTAACAATTTCTCGAAGCAAACGAGGAAAGTTCAGTGTTGGTTCAACTGCTGATTCAATCTTGTCGCCGAAGATCACCAGCCCTGCATGATCCCGTTCTTCAATCGCTTTGTAGCAGAGAGCGATGCCTGCTTTCTTGCACGCTCCGATCTTCTTTCCTTTCATGGAGCCGGAAGCGTCAAGAGCATAGATGATATTGACTTTTCCCCTGCTCTCGCGCTCTGAGATCTCAAGATCCTTCTCAGAAAGTTCAGCATGTCCTCTTCGTATCGCTTTTTTCACAGAGCGTTTCAGCGCAAGATCCTTGTAACGGTCTCCTTTCCTGTATGCCCGCGATTCTCCTTTTTCTCCATAATGGCTTTGCTTTTTATAATTCCGCTCGCCGCTGATGCCTTTGGGGATGAGATTGTCCAGCTCTTCTGCATACATGACCACTGATGCAAGGCTGACTGCGTCTTCAGTCAAATTTCCCTCGTTATCTATCAGTCCGTCCCTGTTGA
>CAYNQH010000171.1:0-3320 GCA_964399255.1 uncultured Methanosarcinales archaeon
AGGTGTAAAAAACCTGACTGGGAAAAATATTCCTTCCACGAAGATTTCTGGCAGTAATGCCGGGCAAAGTTCAAGGAAGACGGCCAGAAAAGATGCTCAAAACCGAATGAAATCTGCTGTAAAGGAAAGGCTGGAGATAAGGGTAGATAATGAGATGTTTAATTCCCTTAGGAATATGGTAGATTATAAGGTTGTAGCGGTATATGGCGAGGACATGCGTGACCCTAAGTATGATCCGGTATATCTGGTAAATGCTGTCTGGTTCTCAGAAAACCTTTCCGATCTTGTTTCAAAAATCAAGCCTGAAGGTTCTGACAATATCTCTAGGTTCGGATTATCTCTTTTAACAGAGATATACGGAGAGAGCGCAAGGTATGAATGGGAATTGGGCAATTATACTTCAGATGATATCATCCAGCTGGCATTCCATAAGTCCCTTAGGGAGATCAGGCCTGATGCAGATTCTCTTTTCAGCAGGCTTAAGTTCAAGGCAGGCCTGAATAACGCATTAGAAAAGGGGATAACCTATGAACAATTGAAGGATTCCATTGATAATATAAGGCATGACTTCGTCCTCTTAGGAAAAAAAGAAGGTCCTGTCGTGATGATAGAAGGAGAGGAACTTGAGCTCCTCCCTGAAGAGCAGCTTGCTGAAGATGAGGTAGTTGAGCAGGAAGGGCATAGCTCTGTAAGTATCCTGTCAGAGGGGGATATTGAGGGAGAGGTTATGGGGGGGATAAGAAAGCTATACTCTATGATGGATATAGACATCAAGGAGATGCATATAGATGCCTTCCTTGAAGATCTAGATACTATTGAGGATACTCTTGCTGGAGCAGAAGACTACGCGACAGTCAAGATAGATAGTGTGAAAAGAATGATAGACGAAGCAGAAGCAAGATTCAGCAAGATGCCTATGGCTTATGTCCATGTCGTGAAGAGGCTTGCTAAAGGCCTTGAAGCGGAAGTCAGTATACTTCCTGACGCAAAATTAGTAAGAGATTTCGTAAGAGAATATCTCAATACAAACCCTCAGGCTAAACAGATATACCAGTCTTACATTGATAGGATAAATAAGGTAAAAAGATCAAAGGATCTTGGGCAGGTATTGGAAAAGAAAAGGCAGAGATATACTTTTGCAGTTATAAGGGCAGACAAAGAGGATCTTGAGATGCCCTTGTTCATGTTTGACCTTGCTAACATAAGGTATCTTAGCTCTGACCAGGCATTCAAGATCCATGAAGAGATAAATATAGTAAGAGAAGCTTCAAAGGCAAGGATCAGGAAGTTCTATGATCATCATCTCAAGAGCAGCGAGACAAAAGCGAAGATAGATTCAGAACTTGCAAACTATTTCGCTTCTTGCGTCCTTCCCTCTGTCAATGATGCTGATTCAGGCCTTTCTAATGGCGCTCTGGCAGCCAGCGTTGCTACTTTGAAGGATCTTATAACAGATCATGATACAAAAAATGAGATATTCAGCCTTGACCCTAACATCCCAAAGATGATCAAAAAACATTTTGGAGAAGAGAAAGATGTAGGTCTTGGAGACCTGACAGAAGAAGAGTCAGCTAGGCTTGATAAGGTGCTGGAATTCCTCTTGAGGAAGAGCAGACCTTTGCGGCAGCAGTTTATGGGCCTTTCTGACAGCTTTACAGAGGGACTTTCTCAGACAGCAAAAAAATTGTTCTATGGAGATTTTGTTCCAAGGGAGAAAGTGGAAGGTTACATCTCTTTGTATAAAGCTTTCAAGTGCGTATTATACCCTTACCTTTCTGACCCTGATTTCTTCGAGCTTGAAAAGAGGGTGATTGGGCTTACATATGGGATACACCCTGATACTGTAGAATCTGATTCTGAGAAGGAATTCTTCTGGAGGCTTGCAAATAAGGACAGCGGCCTGTATGAAAACAGGCTTGAAATGATTGATAAGAGCATGGCTGAGTCTCTGCTAGATATGTTGAGCTTTGTCTATACTGAGGTGTTGCAGAACACCGAGAGGATAGTGGGCAAGAAGGAGCATACCGACAGGCTAAAAAAGGATGATAACATCGAGGTTGATATTGATGAGCACCTGAAGAGCATATCCGACCTTGCAGAAAAGACACTTGCTAAGAGGAGGGTTGCAAGCTTCTTTGCGATAACTATAGACAAATATCTCGGAAGGGATGAGGTCATGGCAGAAGGCATCGACGGCTTCTTCAACGATGTAAGCGACAAGTTCAACTATCTGCTTAGGGCAGCTTCACAATCACTCAACATAGTCAGAAGCAAAAGGGATGGGATAGTCTCTCAGCAGCATACCCAGGCTGGGCAGGAGAGGGAATCTACGAAAGAGACCTTAGGCAGCCTATCTCAGCTGTTGACAGCCAGGCATAAGGAATACCAATATCTTGACAGGATATACCTAGAGATCATGCCTGAGAAGAAAAGGCCTAAATGATGGATTGATGTATGCAGCAGCACAAATTATATGGATGATATTGGGCTTATATCCATTTTATCGACTTAATATGAAACTTACATTTGAGCAAGCAAGGGATAGGGCAAGGTGGACTATACGGAATATTCCGGAAGGCGCAACCTTCTTCAGCCTTGAGGAGCTTGCTGCAAAGGACATGCTGTCTGAAGATCCTGCTAGGCAGAAGAAAGGAGATGCAGAACTAAACCAGATAATCAACGATAAATACAAAAAGTCAAGAGATCATTTTAGGAGAATATTGGCTTTTTGGGAGACAAAGTGGAATCGTAAGCAGAAGCTTGAAGAATTTCTCAAAAAGAATCTAAAGAAGAAAAAGTCTTAGTTTATAGCATGAAATATAATATTACTGGCAGTATCAAACATCCCATCTGATGGTTTCTTGCGATCCCTATCTCACCAGGGATTATCCCTACCATCGTGCTGACAAGCAGAACGATAAGGCCGAGGATCCCTGAGAAATAGAAGACCATAGCGCTTATGAAAAGGATTATAGCTATTATCAAAGCTTGATAGTTGACTCTTGTTATTATTTTTGCAAATGTTCTTGTTATCCCTAATGCGAGGAAAGTTGCGATCCCTCCGACAAGTAATGTTGTGCCTATGAATACAATAAGCACTGTCAGGTTAAGAGAACCTATAAGTTTTGAGACCACTATGACTGCTCCATTCCTTGCTTTGTCTAATGTCAATAATGTCACTAGGCTCAGGATGAAATTGACCGTATTGATGCCTCCGACCAGGATCATGAATCCGTAGTCTCCCAGATTCTTTGTTATCTGTGATGCTATCACCGCTCCTTGAGCCGGACCCAGCCCTGGGAAGAAGGATGTGAGGGTGC
>CAYNQH010000172.1:0-3290 GCA_964399255.1 uncultured Methanosarcinales archaeon
CTGCATCTTAAGGCTTGAACATCGTGTTGTCGATGTATCTTATCTTCTCTTCAACATCACCCAGCTTTGTCTTCCATATCTCAAGCTCTTCTTCTTCCTGGTTCTTGAGAGCATGGATCTCATTAAGCAGACCGTTGGCTTCTTCCACCTTTCCTTTTATGAGCTTTACAATCTCGAGTATATCCTGGTATTCATCTATCTTCACGAATATTGGCTTTTTTTCGTTCATCATGCTACCTCTTCAAATAATGATTTGTCCATGAATATGAGCTTCTTCTCTATCTCTTCAAGAGCTTTCCTGAGCTCTTCAAGCTTGATCTCTTTCTCATTGTTTATCCTGTTAAGTCCCATCACTATCTCTTCAAATCCTTTCAGGCCTTCCTGTATCCCCTCGATGTTTAGAAGGTTCTCTCTGAACTCGTCGACTCTTACAAATATTGATTCGCCTTTTCTTACCTTTATGTCTATTAGGCTTTCGTTTTTGGGTGTTTCTTCCTCAAAGCTTGGTTCAGGAGGGAGTATGTTCTCTTCAAGAGGAGGTATGGAACTTGGCACCCCTTCAAATCTTCTTGATATTTCCTTCTTTATCATCTTTTCAGGAGGCATAGTTGGAGGCTCCATCTTAGGGCTCTCTCCTTCTCTCAATGGAGGGGGAGGCATATCAAGATCATCAGTATACATGGGCCTTCCCATATCTTCATCTTGAGCAGGTGATGTTACTTCTTCTTCAGAATCCTGATAAATAGCTCTGCCTGGCGGTTGAGGAGGTATCCCTGCTTTAGGAGGGGTCACGCCTGGTGGAGGCGGAGGAAGATCGTTTTCATCAAAATTAAGATCAGGAGGTAGGGGTGGCAGTTCGCCGGGATTAGGAGGGATATTTGTAGGTATGTCACCTACGCTAGATTTCCGAAAAAGCTTCATAATTGGCATTCCACTTTCCACCCCTAAGTGATAGAAAAGAGATATAATATTAAAACTTTTATGAGTATTTTATAATAGTGACTAATTGGTGGTGCTTTATGATGGATTGGTCTCTAGAATGGCTTAGGGCCGCCGATGCAATAGTAGCATAGATGGTTTCTTGGTATGCCTACTATCCCATAGCCTTTCAGCATTCCTTCCAAAGATATGTAAGCCACATTCATCTTCATCTCTTTGCTTATCTCTTCTATTGTCCTGTTCCTTGGATGCTTACCTTTTGTCCTTGCGATAAACTTGTCTTCAGGGGGCATGTCCACTCCGTATATGCATCCTCTGGCTATGCTATCTTCACCAATTATCCCTACTTCAGGCGTATAATTCAGGTGGTAGATCTTCTTCACGCCAGATTCTATAAGCAGGTCCCTCTCTCTTTTTGAGTTGTTGCCTCTTATTGTGCTGTCGTCGATGCATACAATCACTTTTCCTCTAAGGCTCTTACCCAGGTTTTCCAGGTCAACCCTATGGAGGTTCTCATTGATAGAATTTTTCCTGTCTGATGCTGTTGAGCCGAGGAAGGATCTGTCTCTTCGCATCTTATAGAAAGCCTTTATCTTCTGTATGCCTGCTTTTCTTGAATTCTGATATCGATTCGCTCAGGGACCTTGGCAGGATTTTTATTTCTAGCTTCTCAAGCTCTTCCTGCGGCTTTTCAAATACGCTGTCCTCTGTCTCAGGCATAAGCACTATCTTATTCCTTATCCCTTCAAGGCCTGCCTTGAGTATTGCGGCGAAGGCAAGGTAAGGGGAGGCGCTTGGATCAGGGCATCTTATCTCTGCCCTTGCAGATGCATTCTTCCCTCTGGTATATCGAGGTATCCTCACCAGGGAGGACCGGTTCTTGCTGCCCCAGCAGATATAGACTGGAGCTTCATATCCTGCAACAAGGCGCTTGTAGGAGTTTACAGTTGGATTGAGCAATGCAGACATCTCTCTTGCATATGCCAGCTGTCCTGCTATGAAATGTTTTGCCAATGGAGACAGTTTATCTTTGTCTTTTTCATCATAGAACAGAGGATTTCCTTCAGCATCAAACAGGCTGAAATGTATATGCATCCCGCTTCCTGCTTTCCTGAACAATGGTTTTGGCATGAAAGAAGCCACAAGCCCATATTCATGCGCAACTGATCTGATTATATTCTTCAATGTAACTACCCTGTCTGCTGTAGCAAGGGCATCACCATACCTAAATCCTATCTCATGCTGTCCTGCACCTACCTCATGATGGGCTCTTTCTGAGTCTATCCCTACCGCCTTGAGCCTTACCATTATCTCTTTCCTGACTTCGCTTCCTATATCCCCTATGGCTGAATCAAAATAAGAGCTGTTATCAGAGTCAGGGACTATGAACGAGCCGTCTTCTTTCTTCTTGAAGAGGTAAAACTCTACTTCTGGGCCTACCTTGAACCGGAAGCCCATATCTTCAGCCTCTTTTATGGCCCTCTTCAGCACCGCCCTTGGAGAGCCTTCAAACAAAATCCCTTCAGGGGTGAATATATCGCAGAAGAACCTGGCAGTCTTCTTCTTTCCATCTTGGCAAGGAATCACAGCATAGGTTGTTAGGTCTGGCTTTAGGTACATATCGCTCTCTTTGATCCTAGCGAAGCCTTTGATGGAGGAACCGTCGAACCAGACCCCTTCATCAACTGCTTCTTGGTAGCATCCTATAGGTATCGCGATAGATTTCAGCGTCCCGAATATATCTGTGAAATTGAGTTCGATGAAGCTAATGCCTTCTTTTTCAATCCTTCTTGTGATATCTTCTTCCATGAATATCATTAATCTGTATTGCATATATTAATTTTTTTTATGAATCAGTTAATATTTGTTCATATTTTTTGGAAAAATTTAAATATATTTAATATAATATCCCGAAATCAAGGCTATTATGGACAATTATTAACATGAATCTCGACGATACCAACAAAAGGATCCTTAACATCCTTCTAGAGAACTCAAGGATGTCTTATAGGGAGATAGCCAAGAAGATAGGCTTTTCCACAGTGACTGTGCTCAAGAGAGTGAAAGAGATGGAGAAGGAGAAGGTCATAACAGGATACACTGCAGAGCTTGATTATGAAAAGGCAGGGTATGATGTCAGTGTCATAATAAAGCTCAGGATAGCGAAAGGCAAGCTTTTTGAGGTTGAGAAGAAGATAGCTCCAAATCCTAATGTTATCGCTGTCTACGATGTCACTGGAGATTTTGATGCTATCATAATAGCCAGGTTCAAGAATAGGAAATCTCTGGACAGCTTCCTTAAGAAGCTGCAGGCGATAGAATATATGGAAAGGACAGAGACTATACTTATA
>CAYNQH010000173.1:0-3271 GCA_964399255.1 uncultured Methanosarcinales archaeon
GGGTTTGTCCTGGTCTTAGGATCATAGAGGAACAGCAGCCTTGCAAGGTTGGTAAGGCCTCTCTTGACTTCTCCATTGCCGACTATATCTTCCCAGGCTATGCTCTCTACCTTTTGATTCTTTCCATTTACAGCTTCAAATCCTGAAAGGATGAAATCATCTGCTACTTCTAGGTTTATGTTCCTGACCATCTCGACATAAGAAGGATATTTCTTGCTTTCCTGTAGCGCTGCTTCCTCCAATCCCTGAAAATAAGCCCTTGTCATTATGGAAAGATCCCTTATGCTCTTTATCTGGCTCTCGCGAAAATCTTTTGAAGCCTCTGCAGCAACATAATCAGAATATATTGAACTTACCTCCTGGAACAAGGGCATGATCTGCTTGTTATAGTTGACTTCAAGATCTATGACTGGCCTATCGTTCTCTGCCTCAAGGTTCTTCAGCCTCTCATCTGCATAGAGCGCTCCTGCAAAAGAGGCAAATATGTTTATGAACCTCTGCATGTTCTTGTCCTTTGAAGGATCAAAATGACCTGAAAGCCCCTCTTCTACACTCAAGAATATAGTGAATGCGTTCTCGACTATCTGGTATAGGTTTGCAGCCTGAGGAGAAGCTATATACTTATTCCTATCAAGGCTTACTAGCATCTTCTGGAAGCTGTTCCTGTTGAGGGATTCTTCAACAATCTTCCTCTTCTCTGAAAGTATCTTCTTCTCAAGCTTTATCGATTCCGGCATATTAGTAGTCCTCCTTATGATCTATCCTATCTTGAATGTTAGGCTGTACTGGATATCAACAGATTATATGCACATAGTCTTTCCTGTCGAGCAGCTGCTTGACCTGCTTGAACATTTCAGGATTGCATATGTACACCTCGTCTTTCTTTGATTCACATCTATCATTGACAACAGTCTTTTTCTTCTTGAAGAAGATGAATCTCTTCTCTTCCTGCTCTTCCTCAAACTCCACTGTCTCCATCATCTCCTTTGAAAAGTATAGTACATAACTTCCTTTATCAGATTTTAAGGAAGGTACGAAAGGCCTGAAATCTGCCAAGATATTATTGCTGTTCATGTATGAGAGGAATGGTCCTATCTGCTCTCTGACAAGGCTGGTAGGCTTTAACCCCTGTGCTGTGAGCCATCTATAAAGATCCTTACCTCCATCAGGCCTGTAGGGAGAATTTATGAACGAGCTGAGCTTTTGCTCCTCAACTTCCCTTCCGAAAGTAATACTATAGCGGATAAAGTACTTGTTGCTATCTAAAAATAGCTTAAGCTCCTCTCCCTTAAAAGAGGCTGATTTCATCTGAGGTATAGGCAAGCTATTGACCTTAGCCAGATAGTGCGCAAACCCATGGTTTTCCACTATGCTTTGGAGGCTTCCCTCTCCAAGAAGGGCTTTCTTTACCCTGCTGATTATCTCATCCTCTCCATGTGAAATATGTATGTTCTGGGTCTTATCTTTGAGGAGAACATTGACTCCGCTCTGATCAGGAAAGCCTGAAAACATGTTCACTTTCAATGAAGTGTAGAGGTTGCTCTTATACCTTGAATCAAAATAATAAAAAGAAAAAAGATTTCTCAGCAGGGCAGCATCCCCAGACTGTTCGACCCTTTCAGACAATAAATCAAGGCTTTTGATGATATTCTGGATATACCTATCTTTTTCCTCTCCTTTGATCTCTTTATGGGAATCTGCCCTTCTCATCCTGTTCACTCATCAAGAGGCGCTACTGGATCCGGCTCTATGTATGCTGCAGGCTGGGAAAGATCATCACTACCTATATCAGATTTTGAATAATCATCCCCTAAATCACCTTTAAAGGCCTGCATCTCTTTATCCCATTCAGCAAAAAAGTCTGAGCTCAGCTTGTTGGACTGCTCTTCTGCGTTTTGAAGAGACTTTTTTACATTCTTGATTACATTCTCTTCAAATATCCTTACCTTGCCAACCCTTGCTTCCCCAAGATATCTGCTTCCTAAAGCAAGGATGTTTGTTTGCTCTTGAAGGTATCCTCTCGCCCGGGTCATCATATCTTCTGCCTTTATCATTTTCTTGACCATATCCTTAGAGTTAAGAGAGTATTCTACAATATTTCTCATCTCAGTGACTGTGGTGGTTATGTCCCTATAAGCTCTATCCCCTACGTTCTCTATCATAGTTAAGACAGATGAATAAAAGTCATTGATCGCATAGGACCCGTTAAGAAGACGTTTATTGTTGACTATATTCTCCATCTCATTTATCGCGGACTTAAGGCTATCACGGGTTTCTCTATACTCCTTGACAAGATATAGCTTCCCTGCAGGGATGTTCTCTATCTCAGTACTCGTAATACCTAAGCCTGCAAGCCTATCCTTATCGCTCTGAAGTTCCTTTGAATCCTCCCTTATCTCAGCATATTGGCTGCTTAATTCCACTATCTGCTGTATGATCCCAGAGAGGTGGTTCTTTATCCCATTATTCTGATCTCCTGATTCTCTTGCATCATCCAATATTTCCTGAGCAAGGTTTTCAAGCAAAGTGAACTTATCCTCGAAGATCTCTCTTATCTCTCTCTTTTCTGGTTCCTCACCTACTCCTATCTTATAGAACAAGTCTTTTACCTTATTCTTATATTTTTGGAACTCTGTCTGCTCATCATTCCTTATCTTATCATAGAGTAATGTAAGCTTAGCCTCCATGTCTTCAATTGCAGACAGATTTCTTGTCATGCTGGCTTTTGGGGTCGTTACTCCAGAACCCTCTTTCTTCTCCTGCTTCTGATACTTCAGCTTTATCCTGTTCAGGTTATCTTCTTTCTCTCCCATCTTGTTTTCCTCCAAACTTTCTTAGTTTTTACCCTCATATCCCCTCATACCCCATATCTCCTGATATAGTGCATCTTATAGCATCTCTTGATATGCTATGGATATCGAATAGCTATCGCTATATACTGCTCATATGTCTATTGCGCAATAGTCATCTGATGATCAGCTGATTATGAACTCTTCGACCTTGAGATGGCCGATTATATGGAACTCTTTTTTCTTCTCTATATCAAACTCTTCCAGCTTCTCTGAAAATTCATGGAGCTCTTTTATGTCTCTGAACACTGTCTCCATGTAGAGGTCATATCCATTATTGACCCTCAGGAGAGTATTGACATTCTTTGAGCTTGAAAGGAAGCCTACAAGCTCAGGATCATGCTTCTCTCTTGATTTTACAAGGAAGTTCACAAAAACAGAGTAGTCGAGCTTCGAAAAATCAAGAAGCGAAGTGTACTTCT
>CAYNQH010000174.1:0-3267 GCA_964399255.1 uncultured Methanosarcinales archaeon
ATACCTCTTGGCCATTTCAGCAAGATCTAAAACTGTCTTGAAAGGATGTTCAAGAAAATAATGCTTGACATAAGTGCCAAGATACTTGCCATCTTCCTGTCTTGTCAATACTTCAAAAGCGCTCCCTCCTGCCAATACAACACCAACCTGGGGATTGCTAGGATTATGGCGATCAGGACCTTCCAGCATGATTACATTCCCCTGAGCATCCTGGACAAACCTCCATGAAAGGGTCTTGCTTTTCCCCCTCACAAGAACATGATTAAAATTCGCAATAAAATTTCCGCCAGCACGGGCAGAGACCTGCTTCTTGCCAGAAGAATCTGTCTCAGTCCCCCAGCATACATAACCATCAAGCCTTCCATCATTCACCTTAGCCTGCAGGCTGTTCTTCATGCTGACACTGCAGCCTGAAGGTATAAACAAGACCTTCTCAGAGCCAGGAGGCACCATCACGCATCTCTCCTTAATGCAGGCCTTCTCCATGACCCCCACCAGCTCTATCTCTTTCTTCTGCCACGCAGGATACTTCTCAAGACCCTGCCTGATAAGGTCTTTCATAGCTGTAAGGAAAGATATAATAGCAACCTCAAAAAGGGGGCTGCTTGGATCAAGATCAAGGCTACTGATATAACCCTTCTTGAACCTTATCCCTCCGTCTTCTGCTATATACGCTACTGCCTGGCTTGATATAGAAGAATAAGAATACTTATTATCATCCATACGCTGGCTCCATGAAGCATCATCAACAAGAGCAAAACCGTTTATCATCTCCTTCTCCCAATCATCCAAACTATTGAAAGCAGAAGACACCAAGATCCAGATCTTGCTGTTAAGGATGCAGTCAGCACCAGAAGAACCTACAAGACAGATATCCTTGCCTGAGGCAGCCCCTATAAAAGAGCTTTCCTCACTTATACTAAGCTGCCCAGAACTAAACTTCTCATCCCTATCATCAAAATCAAAAGCTCCGGAATCCACAACACCCCTGCAATCTGTCTTAGGTCCGGGAGATGAAGCAGACTTAGGAGGTTCTGGGCAGGGAACAACAGTCTTGACAAGATCAAACTTATCCCTAGCCGAACCCACAAGCTTGACAAGATCATTCTTCACAGACCCATAACATCCAGGATCCCACGCAGGACTCCAAAGCCTGCAATTATTAGCAACCCCCCAAAGATGGCTCCCTCTGACCCTGATGATCCCATCCTTACCCATAAAGACAGAAGGACCAGTAAAAGATACAGATATACCATTAGAATCAGGATAATTCGTAAACTTAAGATACTCAAAACCCTGTTGATTAAGCCTTACATTCCATTCATCAGGGTTAAGGACAACAAAACCATTGACATACTGCCTCATACCAGCAAAAGAAGCATCATTAAAGATATTTGATAGTATATACCAACCAAAATCCTTGCCATCACCATCATCACTGCAATCCTTGCCTGAATTACCGCCTAAGATGAACTTCCCACCGCAAGCCTTAGCCAAAAGAGCCTTCTCAACCTGGCTGTTCAAAGCACCCATCGAGCTGAAATCAGCCTCTACCTTATCCTTACCGCTAAAATTTACATTAGTCCTTCCGCAACGGGTAGTAACAGCAAAAACAAAAGGCATAGAAACAACTAAGACTATAAGGAATAAAGCGATAAACCAAATCCTTCTCTTAGATCTCATAAATCCCTGCTACCTCAAAATAAAAATTCTTCTATATACATAAGGTTATACCTGTCATATATGACTATCCTCGAATCCTGGCCGAGATCCTCTATCGACCTGCCCTGAGGATTCTTGAACAGGATATGCATCGGATAGCTTGTCGCATCCTCATCAACATCATCGCTGCATGGCAGCTTTGACCTCAACCTTTCTCCATTGGCTATTATGAACACCTTGCCTGACTGTATCAAAGACCAGCTCCGGGTGTCTGTCTGGACAAGCTGCACCTTATGAGGAAGAGGGCTTGCCTGCACTGCAGTCATCAGGCTTGAATAATCAAAGTACGCCTCGACAAGGTCTGTATCTCTCATACCTTCAAAAACCTTGTTGTAAGGGTAAAAAGCAAGGTCAATCCTAAATGTGGTCTTGGCAGATATTGACCTTCCGTCTGCTGCAAAAGATATCCAGCTATCCTCATTCGCAGCTGGAGAAGCGCCTCCAAGATATACTTCCGTGCCGTCATAGATCTTATCAGCCGGCACATCAGGCTCCTGGTGTATCGCAGGATTTATCTCAACACCTTCTATCGTGCAATAATCACCTCTACGGACATAAGGCTTATTCTGGTGATAGCTGAGGTCGCCTGTGAATTTGATATTCCCTACCTGGACATTCTCTGAATATTGGGTCTTTAGGGTTACTGAGTCTGCCTGGAGAGGGATCGGGAAGTTTCCTATTGAATCAGGAGCCTGAAGAGTGATCTTATCATCATCGAAAATAAATCCTGTACTATCAGGATAATAGGGTACAAATGTAGGCTTTCCTGATGCATCCTGAGGCCCTTGCTGTACCAGAGTGACCATAGCCCTCTTGCTGTTCTGGATAAAACCTTTTCCATAGACAACATCACCAAGAACCTGGAGCGTGTAGCCCCTCTCTGCATAAGAGATCTTAAAATCCTTTAGATATTTCTCCCTATTGACCCTTTTATGGTCTACAAGAGCGTAATTAACCTTTGTATAATCTAGCATAGCATATCTCAGCTTAGGGTTAGCGTACTGGATCCAATCATAGTTCATCTTTGTATAATATTCAGGAGGCATCTTATCATAAAAAAATGGGTCTGTGTAGCTATCTTGGTCCGCAATTGCCTCATCCCAACTAGCACCTAGATTAGAAGGCGGGACTGGTGATGAATCATATTCTATCTCAATATCTCCCTGCCATCCTCCCGCTATCCCCTCACGAGGGTCGTCTGCGCCAAAGACAGACAGTGAGAGAGCTATGAAAACCGCTGCAAAGACCAATATCTTTTCTTTTTTCATGTGCATGTCCTGTACTGGTTTGCGAAGACAAACCTTAAGTTCTTACCGTCAATGTTTGATCCTGGATCTGTTATTGTGAATACAAGGGTGTCTTCATCTCTCCTCGTATCTATCGTGACCCCATAAAGCCTTTCCATCCGGGGAAGAGCGCCGTAAGGGAATGTGTTGAAGTCCTGCATCTGCTCGAGGATTATTGTCCTGCTTATATTATACATGAGCCCCAGCCTCGCGCTGTCTACAGAGCCTGAAAAGGTCCTGAGCCTGGTCTCTCTCGAGC
>CAYNQH010000175.1:0-3267 GCA_964399255.1 uncultured Methanosarcinales archaeon
AACCCTCTTGCTAGGATAATCGCAGCAGCAGACACCCTGAGCGCAATGACCGGAGACAGGCCTTATGAGAAGGGAAAACCTCTTGTTGAAGCTGTGCAGGAAGTAGGTGTTAGGGAGTCAGGAAGGCAGTTCGATCCTGAAGTTTCATCAGCAGTACTAGAGACATTCAGAAGAGGGGGCTTTGGAGGGATAGTAGGAAGGAACTATCTTCAGTGATCATGTTGTCTTGCAGACCATCTGCCCAAACGGGGGTGGGGGCAGATGGTCTTGCGTTTCACTTAGGGGGCGGAAATATGGAAAATTACAATCATGGACCAAAAGAAGTATCAGATGAGCTATCATATGCACTATCATATATGTATCAAAGGAAAGAGGATCAGAGAGAGTATCAGAAAGAGTATCAGAAAGAGTATCAGTTTCATGCTTTTCTTAAACCTTCTACCTCCTTTAGAAGGACCTTGATCAACCAGAGTAAAAGGGCACTATTCTTCACCTCGGTGCCCTTTTACTGGTTGATTTTTTTTACTTATCTGCTGAAATGGTTCGACCTTAACCTGTTCGTATTGGTAAATGTCGGGACTATGGCAATGTCCTATTTTGGTATCGGATGGGGGCTGCTCAACGGGCTTGCTGGAGGAGTAAGATGAAAAAGATGGATTTTATATCAGGGATAACACAGGAGACTTCTTCTCCTATAAAGCTGAACTTCATAAGATCACGGAACAATATGATGGTGTGGAGACAGATAGAGAAGAGGCAGGGCATGACTTTCATGAGGCTTAAGCAGAGGCAGATAATATCTGTAGTAGGCGATGGGCCTTTGGATCTGAAGGATTGTAAAGGAGGTATTGACGATGAAAGGATTTGTTGAATCAGTCAGCGCATCAGCGATAGAAGGTGCTGGAAGTGTAAGGGGTTCAAGAAGTTTGGGGATACCTTCAAGGGAGATAGAGATTTTTGATGAGTGGGACATATTTAACAATGTTGTCGACGAGCTTTCTGTGCTTTACTTCAAGGAGGGGAAGCATTATGGTTCTGTCAAGAGATTCCTATCCCAGATAAATAAGGATCCTGAAGTCAGACGCCTCGAAGAGCAGCAGAGATATTTTGTAGAGACTGCAGCAAGGATATACTTCTATTCACGTTCATTAGGGTTGGGGAGCGATTTTATAGCTAAGAGGTTGGGGGGGATTCCCCTCTCTGATCTTAGCATGGGATTTGTCTGGCAGGTGCTGTTCAGGCTTTATGATCCTGGAGAGGAAGTTTCAGATGATACTGCAAGGATAGTTAAGCAGTCTTATGAGAGATATGTAAGAGAGGCTGTAGCTTAGGAGGGGGTTATCATGATAAGAGGATTTGTCCAGTCGGTCAGCGGAGAGGAGATATCCAGGAGAGAGATCGCATCAGATATATTTGAGAAAGATTGGGGTTTCCTTGATGATCTTGTTGTGGGTATGGCCCTTGACTTCAGCGAGAGCGAGCAGTTTGATGATTATGCAGGCCTAAATTCATTCCTTAGATATGTGGACAGCTCTCCAGGCGTCCTTCAGCTTGATGAATCCCAGAGATATTTTGTAAAGAGCGCTGCTGAGGTATATTTCTATTCTAATGTTTTAGGCAAGGGTATGGATTACCTTAATAATAAGATGGATAAGGCTTCGCTTTCTCCAGTAGGGG
The DNA here is from genome assembly GCA_964399255.1 of uncultured Methanosarcinales archaeon. Classification (GTDB taxonomy): domain Archaea; phylum Nanobdellota; class Nanobdellia; order Woesearchaeales; family CAYNQH01; genus CAYNQH01. The sequence continues at coordinate 1,678 of CAYNQH010000175.1, forward strand.
TAGAATTTGTAGCGAACGTGCTTTTTGACCTGTACTGTCCTGAAAGCAGGCATGAGGATCCTTCAGTCATGATCATAAGGCAGGCATATAAGGATTACTTGTCTGGAACGCTGAACTAAATTTTTTTTGTTTTTGTTGTTTTTGTTTTTATGATTTTGTATTGTTATTTTTTTTGTTGTTTTCTCCTATTGGCTTTTATTTTACATGTATTGGTAACTGTTATTATATCCAATTGTTAGTATACTCGATTGCGAGTATACATAAAAGTATACTGGGGTATTGAATAGTAAGATTTATATACTAGTTCTTTTACTGACCATATGATGGTAGACAGCGACATCTTGAATAAGCGGCCTAGGGATCTGAGATTCTATACCGGTTCGGACAGTAAGAGTATTTCCCTGCCTGAATCTCCATTAGGCTTCATAAATGTCAGTGATGAACATTTCTCTATCGATTCTTTGCTTGAGCCTCTCTCAAGATTCGGTGATGATTTTGAAGGCGCAACCCTGATGAAAGACCTGCTTGGGAGGATAGGTGATTATATCCTAACTCATCGAAGAAGCCTTAAGCATTATAGGATATCATATAATATAATGAAGAAGAATGATATGATGACCCTGAAGTTTGTTGGAGGTGATGGAGACACGCAGATCTATGATTTTGTCCAGCAGCTTGTTCCCTCCCTCAAGGAAGAGAAGAGCTATGCAGAAGGCAGGCTTCATATAGCGAATTTTGGGCCTCATTTCACGATGAGGGTAGTGCCTCATGGCTTTGATACCCACTATAATCCTAACCCTTAGGACTGATTCTTCCTTAGCTCTATCATTAATAAGCTTTTCCTTGACTGATTATTATTCAGGCATGATGAGGATCTTGCTTATAGGGGGTATCTCTTTCTTGTAATATACCTTCTCAGAGACATCATTGAACATGCTCACTCTTGGAGTTTTATAGGTCTTCTTTTTATCGCCTTTCTCAACAGGGAACAATCTTTCTTCTTCCTCTGAGGCAAAATCATCTATAGGGATTATATGGTCTTCTTCTTCTTTGAAATACATGAACCTGCCCATATCATTGACCACTACAGTGTTTTTCCCAACCGCCTTAGCCTTATAGAGCGCATCATCTGCAGGGCCTATAAGGGAAGAGGGGTTTTTCCTGCTAAGCTTCTCTACAGGAGTATCATGCGTGGTGTAAACTCCGAAGCTCATCCTCAGCCTTATCTTTATGCTTTTCCTGTAGGCAATCTCTTCTGATCCGATCTCTTCCATCACAGCTTGTTTTTCTACGCTGGAACTGCATGAGCTTAACCTTGATTCTATATCTGCAGGACTGTTCTTGGAATAGCGCAGCCCTTCAGATTCCATCGCCTGCTTCATCTCCTCTTTCTTCTTTTCTGATGCTACACTTTCGATATCATAAAGGCTTATGCTTGTCCGGGCAATAGCTTTCCTGAGGTTCTCAGCTATTATGTACATATGCCTTGGTTTCTTGAAGAGAGAGATGACAAGGAACTCTTCCCCTCCATATCTTATCTTCCTGTCGCTTTTTGGAGGGATCTTGTTGATTATCTGCCCTACCTTCTTC
>CAYNQH010000176.1:0-3258 GCA_964399255.1 uncultured Methanosarcinales archaeon
ATAAATCCTAATGAGATGGAGATAGAACATTCTATACCTTCTGTAAATATCTACAGCGTGACTGAAGCCACCCTGCTAGGGAAAGCTGATTCTCTCTATGCAAGAAACAACTGGTTCAATAAGATATTTCCAGATATGACCTTCCCTATAGATGATCTTGAGAATATAAACAACGTGATCCTCTCATTTTCTGCTGAAAAACATAAAGGAATCCTGACAATAAAGTTCAATGATAACATAATATTCACAAGAGAGCTCTCAAGCTCTATCAACGACCCTATAGAGCTTCCAAAGGATATGCTTAAGGATAGCAACAAGCTTTCTTTTGAGATATCAGGAGTAAACTGGAAGTTCTGGGAGACGAATGAATATGTCTTGACACAGGTCAAGGTCACTGCAGACGTTACTGACATAACCAAGCAGCTTGCAAGGAATATATTCACTGTCTCAAGCACAGAGAAGAACAACATGAAAAGGGCTTTCCTAAAATTCTATCCAGACTGCATCCCCTCTCAGGTCGATAGGCTTACTATCATGATCAATGGGCATAGCATATTCTCGGCAGTTCCAGACTGCGGGATATTGAGGCCTATCGAGTTCCCTACCCAGATACTCAAGAGCGGAGAGAATGATATAATATTCAGCACGCCAAAAGGATCTTACCTGATAGATAATGTGGTGGTAAAGACCGAGCTCAAGGAGCTTACTCACCCTGTCTATTATTTTGAGGTAAATGATACCCAGTGGAAGGATCTTTTGGATAATGATCTTGATGTGAAGATGAAGTTCAGGTTCGTGGACGACCTTGAAAGGAAGCAGGCTATGATATATATTAACGGCCATCTTACACATCTTGATACCAAAGATTCAACATATGAGAGATATATAGATCCTCTTGTGACTAAAGGGAACAATGGTATTGAGATAATACCTCAGACAGACTTGAATATAATTTCCCTTGAGATATTGCTAGTTTAAAAAAGTGAGAGAAGAGGTGAGGGAGTTCTAGTCCTCTAACTAATTTAAAATGCTTGCAGGAGAAGGTTCAGGAGGAGGAAAAGAGAAGGCTGTTTCTCGTATCGCTGATATAATGTCTAAGCTGAACAACGAGTTCGGCCAGGCTCATGAGGATACTAAAAGAGAGATAGACATAGCGACCAAAGGGGAGAAAGCTCTCAATAGGCTGGACTCTGTAAAGAACTATGCAGGCGTTGGAGCCAGTGCAGTGAAGAACTATGGCGGCGCAGGAGGGAGGCTGGCAAAGCAGGGCGCTACAGTAGTCAAGGAAAAGGTTGTTGAGAAGGCAGGGGCTGTAAAAGATAAGACAGTCAATATTGCAGTCAGAGGCCTTGATGCGGCTAAAGATGCCGAGAAAGTGAACCTATTGTTCTACTTTACTGCATTCTTCCACCTTATAGATGCAGTATTTGCTTTTAACCTACCCCTTACATTAAGGTTCATAATATACATGTTCATTGCATTCTTCGCATGGATAACTGTCTTTAAGGATCCCGACAGCCTTGATCTGCAGTCCTTAGGCATGCCTTTGGTTCTTTCTTTTGCAGCCGTGTTCTTCCCTATGGTTGCAAACCTGTCTGATCTTCTTTCAGGCATACCTATCCTGTATAATGCAGGCTCATTGGGCGTGTCTATAGTTGTGACCTTCTTAGCCTGGTGGCCTTTGTATCTTGCATTCAGGGTTGGAGGCACAGAGAGGATGGTCCAGGTCCAGAAATTCATCCTGATCCTGCTCTTTTTTGCAGCAGTCATAATAGTGACTGCAAGGATGCAGATCTACGGCCTTGACCAGTATAAGCCGAAAGTAGAGGTTTGGAATTCGCTTGTTGCTGTAAAGGATTTCTTCTGGGATAATCTAAAGGTCCTTGGTGACGGCCTGAGCAAGACACCATCCAGGTTAGGCCAGGCATGGGAGACCCAGATCGCGAGGGCCACAGGAGACTATTATACCGGAAGGGTGGACGAGAATGAGAATGAGCCCCTAGGTGTTTACATAGAGAACCTGAAGCTGGGGGATCCCTCTGTTGATGAGGACGAACCTGTTTCTGTGTTTGCGCTCCTGAAAGGGAAGAATCTTGACCAGAGAGACCCTATAAACATAAAGGTCCGATGCTTAGGGGACGGCAGGAGACCTACATACCTTAGGCCTAAGGAGAACTATCAGGTGGATACGATAGTAGAGGCAGACCTTGACTGCGGATTTGCAGCAGGACTCCTAGGCCCGGGCTCTAAGAAGATACAGTTCATAGCAGATTTCAACTTCCCCACTATGGCTTATGTTAAGACCTACTTCATAGACAGAGAGAATATGCGTGCTTTGGTAAGGGAAGGGATAGACGTATTCGACCATTATGGTGTAAGAGATAAACGCCCTGTAGCAGTATATACAAACGGTCCTGTTATGATAGGGATGGAAGTTACCAATCCTCCTGTCCAGCTTGACATCAAGGCAACAGAGCCTCAGACCATGACTTTAGGGATAACTATAGACAATAGGTGGGAGGGCCTTAAAAGGAAGATAAACCAGCTTGTTATAATAATGCCAGATATCTTTGAGCTTGCTCAAGATGCACCGAAGGAAGGCGAAGGGGTATCAGGCTTCTATTGCGGGGGATATGTATTCAGGAAATGCACAGGCAGTGAGGATATCATAGAATGCAAGGATACTGAAAAAGGTACCCAGGCATATTTCCTCGACCAGAACGGGACCAACCCTAAACTAGGGTCAGTAGATGTATTCAAGACCTTGAGATGCGGGATAGCTATAAAGAATCCTTCTGCAGTGCTGGGCGGAGTGCCTATGTCTACGCATTATTTCAAGGTTACCACAAGATATGACTATACACTGACCAAATCAACAGTGATAACTATAAATGAGGTAAAGAAAGGCTTTATAGTTATAGATAGGTACAGGCCCGCAGCATGGAAAGGGATAACATTGAACCTTTCTGCAGGAGAACCGGAAGAGGCAGTCCAATCAGCTTACCCAAAATATCAGCTGAAGATAAGGGAGTACTCTGTAAGGTATCTTCCTTCAGGATTTAAAGGCATAGAGATGGAAGCCTTGATGGCAGCAGTCATAACCCAGACCAAAGGGATATCAGTTGATGATGATAATGACGGCAATCCTGATTATATAGCAAACTGCCTGAGGTATGTCGATGATCCTGAAGGAGAGCATATCAATGAACCAGGGATATTTGCGAATAATCTAGAGCCTAGAGGAGAATTCCCAGGGGA
>CAYNQH010000177.1:0-3251 GCA_964399255.1 uncultured Methanosarcinales archaeon
GGCAGGGTAGGAAGGGTTATCGTAGGTGAAGAGAAAGTGGCATATTTAGGGGAGATCAATCCTAAAGTCCTGCAGAACTTCGAGCTTGATGTGCCTGTCGCAGCATTAGAGATAAATATAACAGAATTGATGGGAATAATCAAGAAATCAGGATAATCGCAGGCATCATCTTATCTATCTTATATTTAGATGTAATAAAAAAAGAAAAAATAAAAAGTTAATCTTTCTTAACTTCTTTTTTTGTTGAAGGTTTTTTCGCTGCAGCCTTAGGCTTGTCTTCCTTTGTTTCTTTCTTATCGGCCTTATCTTCTTTAGCAGGCTTTTTCTCTTGAGGTTTCTTCTCTTCTTTCTTAGCCTTCTTGGAATTAACTGCTTCTTTCTCTTCAGCAGTCTTCTGCTTCCTTATTTTCATAGGCTTTTCAGCTGCCTTTTTCGGCTTTGTCTCTCTGGCATCTATTCCAAGCTTCTTTAGCTCTGCAGCAACAGCCTTATGGTCTGCACCCTTCTTGATCTTGATCATCTCTGTAAGAGGCTCAAGGTGGCTGAGGTTGCATTTCCTCCTCCTTGTCTCGCCGTCAATCATGACGAACCTGCTGTCTATAATATCTACTATTACACATTTCTTGCCAGCATCTCTTCCGGCAAGCTTAACGCAAAGCCTTCCAACTTCAAACATTTTATTCCTCCAATACAGAAATAGATTCTGTATCTCCTTTTAATTTTATCCGCAAACTGTCACCAGTCCTGCTTCATTTGCTATTAAAAGAGATTATTGCCTAGTTTTCTCAATAATCTTCTTACGCATACAAGATGAACATAAAACGCCACCATACGGCCTTTCTGGTCTCTTCTTGGTCTTGGGAGTATTTTGCATCTGTGTAGGCCTTAATCTAGGCACTCCACTCAATACCTTCCCGCATGAACCGCATTTTGCCTTGGATGGCTTCCGTCTCTCGTACCTTACAACTACTTTAGTCCCAGGAGTTCTCTTAAAGACCTTCCTTACTGACCTTGATTTACGCTTTCCTTCTACCATTTTTACAAGGATTTTGAGCTTATTTATAAAACTTTTTTTATTGATAAGTTGTCAAAAATATTATTTTCTATATAGAGAATATAATAAAAAAGCCTAGTTGTTACATATTGATTTCCTGTTCTGAGGCCTTCTGAAGGCTATTTTAGCCTGTCACCAACCCAAAATAGAAAGGTTTAAAAAGGGTTTTTTCTATTATAATATACCCCGAAAAAGAAATTTAGGGCTTCTCCTTGCTCCAAAGGGGGAAAGAAGGTTTTATACCCACATGAAATTATCAAATAAAGTCGTTGATGATGTTATCTCCGAAGTTGCAGGAGAGGATGTAATCCCTTTAGTCAAAGCGCTCAAGAATAAGAAGAATGTATCAGAATTCAGCCTCGCAGAGAAGATAGGAGAAGAGATAAACATAACAAGGAATATGCTTTATAGGCTGTACCATGCAAACCTGGTTTCATTCATCAGAAGGAAGGATAAGAAGAAAGGATGGTATATCTACTACTGGACATTCAACATGAAGAGGATAAAACATCTCATGATCGACATAAAGAAGAAAAAGCTTGAGAAGCTTAAAGAGAGGGTCAAGAGAGAGACCGACAGCAATTTCTTCGTATGTGTGAACAAATGCATGCGTGTCGAGTTTGAGCAGGCAGTTGATTTTGAGTTCAAATGCCCAGAATGCGGCGAGCTTATGGAGCAGCAGGACAATGCTTCTAAGATAGAAGAGCTTGAAAAAGAGATAGTGAAGCTTGAAAAAGAGCTGAAAGCTTAAACTTAAGCAAAGAATATAAGATTGCTAGTTATTGGATATAGATTTTTAATAGAACATCCAAGGATAGTTATTTCTGACCTCATCCATAAACATCTCAGGACGGTATATGCCAAGCTCTGATATCAACCCTGAGATGAATTCTGGAGATACCTTCTCAAAAGCATAATTCATTATCCTCACATTCTTCGGCGGATTATCCCACACCTCTTTCGGATCTCTCTCTTCTATCACTGTCTCGTATCCTTTGACAGATCTTGGTTCAAATTTCCAGGAATTTGTGCAGCAATATGTAGGAACATCATACTTGTCTGCTATCTCTGCAATAAGCTCTGAACCTATCTTGTTTATCACCTTACCTTCTGTAGTTATCACATCAGCGCCTAAAAGGAGAATGTCTGATTTCTTCATAGCAAGCCTTGCTGCAGAGTCTACATAATGCCTTACTGGAATGCCTGCAAGAGCTAATTCAGATGCGGTCTTCCTTCCTTGGTATAAAGGCCTCGTCTCCATATTATGGACCTCAAACCTCTTGCCTTGCCTTTTTGCCTCTAGAATGATCTTTATAACAGTAGATGAATGGCAGTGTGTGCAGACAACAGATCCATTCCTTATCTTCTGCGAGCCAAAATCTGCTATCTTCTTATCAGATTCGCCGAAGAAATCCTGCACATAGCCTATAGATGCTTTGAGACTCTTGGCCAAACTCACTGGATTTGTCTTGTCAAGGTTGTTGAAGATGTAATTCAATGAGTTGCGCATGCAAGGTTCTGTAGGCCTTGTCAGGATAAGCTGTTTTCTTGCGTTATCAAGCTCTTTTATCATCTCTTTCAATGATTCTGATCTTGACTCATGAAAGAGGTATGCGAGAGATCTTGCAGCCTCGACTGCTATATTCTGAGCTCCCTGGATCTTCACTTCCTTGATATCTCTAAGAACTTTTGTAAATGACATAATAGCATAAATATAAAATTAATAAAAAAGCATCTATCTCTTCTTCTTCATCATGCTTTCGATCTTGAACTCTTCTTTAGCTATCTTCATAGCCATCTTTTCTATGTTTTCATCCATCCTTGAAATCCTTCTTTCAAGAAGAACAAGAACTCTCAAGCTGTAGATTATTGCTCCTAATGCACCTAGAATAAAAGCTAAAGTAACTCCTTGTATACCTATCCCTTGAAAAGCCATTTCCTACACCTCTTTTTTATTTATCCTAAATTATTTATAAATAAAAGTATGTTCTTATATATAAGTTTTGCTGTTTTAGGGACGAAAACTCATTTTTTTATATTCTTCTTTTAGAAGGCCATACCTAAGCTCATCAAGCAATTTACCTTTGAGCCTGGAATGTTTCCTTAATCTGCCTTCATGCTTGAAGCCAAACTTCTCAAGAAGGTTATAAGAAGGCTTGTTAGGATGATAAACCCTTGCATATATCCTTTCAAGACC